>JAZUJC010000048.1:0-18447 GCA_045642625.1 Lachnospiraceae bacterium | reverse complement strand
AAACTCTTCACCGCGGAAATTGGCAGATGGATGGTATCGGTATTCACTATTATTCGGTTCCTGAATGGAACAATAAAGGCTTTGCTACTGTATTTGACGAGAACCATTATTATACATTGTTATCAACGGTAAACTTTACCGAAACATTGCTGACCCGTCACTCAGAGATAATGAATCGATATGATCCTGAAGGCAATGTTGCGCTTATCCTGGATGAGTGGGGTACCTGGTACGATGTTGAAGAGGGTACCAACCCCGGATTTTTGTATCAGCAGAACACTATGCGTGATGCAATTGTTGCAGCAATTTCATTAAATATCTTTAACCGCCATTCAGACAGGCTTAAAATGGCCAATATTGCTCAGGTTTGTAACGTGCTTCAGGCAATTGTTTTGACCGAAGGCGAAAAGATGATAAAGACTCCTACCTACCATGTGTTTGATTTGTTTAAGGAGCATCAGGAAGGTGAGTGCGTATATTGCCATTCCGACAATGAAAATATGGCAGATGGCAAGGATACCCCTATGATTTCAAGCTCCGCTTCGGTTAAGGACGGTGTTCTTACTTTGACAGTTGCCAACTGCTCCCTTAGTGACAGTGCGCAGATTGCCTGCAGTATATTTGATTTTGATGCAAAAGAAATAAGCGCCAGAATCCTTACTGAAGAGGTACATGCCCACAATACCTTTGATGAACCTGAAAATGTTGTTATCAAAGACTTTGAAGCTAAGCTTGATGGCAATAAAATCTGCATGAACATTCCTGCCTGCAGTGTAGTTCAGGTAACACTTCGATAAAGGGTAACAATGGCACCTGATAATCAGATTATTTGTAAAAAATGTATCATTGAAAAGATAGATCGGTTTGGAATATTGGAATCTGTCAGAAAGAAAGTTGAACTGATGCCGGCAGAAGATAAGGTATCCGACGAGGAATACTACAGGCGGCTTGAAATATGTACCGAATGCAAGGACTTAAACCTTGGTATGTGCAATTTGTGCGGCTGCTTTGTGGAATACAGAGCAGCGCAGATAAATATGCACTGCCCGGCTTCGGGGCATAAGTGGTAATTGGATATAATAGAGAGTAAATCAAAAAGGACTTCAACTGAAGTCCTTTTTTGTTGTATTTGCCACCTGCAGCCGGCCACTGTGTACAAATGAATTTATAAACTCGCGGTCCACACCGGTCTTTTCGGCAATTACGTGAGCCGGCTGGGGACCGTTTTCGTCTAAGAATTTGCGCACGATTCCAAAGTCGTCCAGCTCTTCGATATCGCATTTTTCACATTTATATGTGCCGACTCCGGCACTTACCATATTTCCGCCGCATTCTTTGCATACAGCGATTTTTCGCCTCATCAAGGCTTCTTCAAACGAATAATCCATATCAAACCTCTTAATTAAATATTACTATAGCAGGCTGTCTTATATCAAGATGCGCCTGCTTTTTCTTTTGGAAAACATTGGTGCGTAACAAAGGATTCCTTCTTTTGCAAATAATGTAAAAAAGTGGTAAAATTATCAAGCGTGTTTAATCCTGACAAATAAGTTTTGGAGGAAGATTGATGTACACAATTAAGGATTTGTATGATTTGGATCATACATTGGCTAAAGATTATTTATTACAATTTACATATCCCTGGGAAGCCCTTAAGGGAATTAAGGAACTGATTCTTTCACTGGGACCTGAACTTGGCGATGACTACGAGGAAATCTCAGAGCATGTATGGGTTCATAAAACCGCAAAGGTTTTCCCTACCGCTTATTTGGGTGAGCCCTGTATTATCGGTCCCAACACCGAGGTTCGTCACTGCGCCTTTGTCCGTGGCTCGGCTCTTGTAGGTGCTGACTGTGTTGTGGGTAACTCCTGTGAGCTTAAAAATGTTATTTTGTTTGATCATGTTCAGACCCCTCATTACAATTATGTAGGGGATTCAATTTTGGGTTATTACTCACATATGGGAGCAGGCTCCATCACTTCAAATGTTAAATCCGACAAAAAGCTTGTAATAGTACGTGACGGTGATGACTGCATTGAAACCGGTATAAAGAAATTCGGTGCAATGCTGGGCGATCACGTTGAAGTAGGCTGTAACTCGGTTCTTAACCCGGGTACCGTAATCGGCAGAAATTCAAATGTATATCCTACCAGCTGCGTAAGGGGCGTTATTCCCGAAAACAGCATTCATAAAAATAACGGAACCGTTATTGCCAAGAAGGAGGACTAATTAATGGGTAAGTATTTCGGAACAGATGGCTTTCGTGGTGAGGCCAACAAAAATCTTACATATGAACACGCTATCAAAATCGGCCGTTTTTTAGGCTGGTACTATGGCGAAAAGGTTGGCAAAAAAGCAAAGATTGTTATCGGTAAGGACACCCGAAGATCCTCTTATATGTTTGAATATGCTCTCTGTACCGGTCTTATGGCTTCGGGAGCAGATGCATATATTATGCACGTAACAACAACTCCTTCGGTAGCTTATATTACAAAGGTTGATGATTTTGACTGCGGTATTATGATCAGCGCATCACACAATCCTTTCTACGATAACGGTATTAAGCTTTTTAACGGTAATGGTGAGAAGATGCCCGAGGATATTATCCTTGAGGTAGAAGATTATATTGATGGCAAAATCGAGATTCCCCTTGCTACCAGAAATGTGGGTTGCACGGTAGACTATGTTTCAGGCCGTAACCGCTATATCGGTTATATTATTTCCCTTTCACGCTTCAGCTTTAAGGATGTAAAGGTTGGAATTGATGCCGCAAACGGCGCCTCCTGGTCTATTGCCAAGGGCGTATTCGATGCGCTGGGTGCCAAGACATATGTTATTAATGCTGAGCCTGACGGCTATAATATCAATACCGACTGCGGTAGCACACATATTGAGCACCTTCAGAAGTTTGTAGTGGATAACGGTCTTGATGTAGGCTTTGCTTTTGACGGTGATGCCGACAGATGCCTCTGCGTTGATGAGAAGGGTAACGTGCTTACAGGAGATCATATTATCTATATCTACGGTCTCTATATGAAGGAGCGCGATATTCTTGCCAACAATAAAGTAGTAACCACTGTTATGAGCAATTTTGGCCTTTATAAGGCACTTGATAAGGTTGGTATTGAATACGACAAGACCAAGGTCGGAGATAAATATGTTTACGAAAACATGGTTCAGACCGGCAACAGAATCGGTGGAGAGCAGAGCGGACATATTATCTTTACCAAGTATGCAACTACCGGTGACGGTATTCTTACAAGTATTAAAATGATGGAAGTAATGCTTGCCAAGAAAAAGAAAATGAGCGAGCTTGCTGCGCCTGTAGTATTTTATCCTCAGGTGCTTAAAAATGTTCGTGTTAAGAGTAAGCCCGACGCACAAAACGATCCCGATGTTCAGGCAGCGGTTGAAAAGGTAGCCAAAGAGTTAGGCTCTGACGGTCGTATCCTTGTAAGGGAAAGCGGTACCGAGCCTGTAATTCGAGTAATGGTTGAAGCCGGCACCAATGAAATATGCGAAAAATATGTGGACAGCGTTATTGAAGTAATTAAGGCAAAAGGACATTTGGAATAGTCAGTCGGCCGAAATAACGATTTAACTTAACAAATAATATTAATGACCTTGAAGTGAGGCGGTAAACCTCGTTTCAAGGTCATTTTCTTTTGCTTAATCATCATCCCTCATATCGGTAGGGTAAAGATCGGTTACACACCAGCAGACCCTCACCAGGTATGCCACAATACTCAAAAACAGCAGGATTGCAATGCAGCCCAGTATTACGGTTATTGTAGGGAATTCGTTGCCGTAACCGCTTTTTGAAATATGCTTTACGAATATTCCGATTACCGCCCACAAAATGGCCAGTGTTGCCATAAAACGGTTGCCGATAAATACAAAGGCCAGGCCGATGGCACCTACTGCAAACAGTATGATTATGGTCCATATCTGGGGTGAAATACCAAAACCGTTCCAATTTTCTTTTGTGAGATAAACGCTGATATTTGCTATGGTTGCGGCACATATCCAGCCCACATATATATTAAAGCCGTACACGCTGAGCCTGACTGGAAGTGTAATCTGAGGCTGAATCATAAATCGTATATTGATAATAATCAGGGTAAGCAGCAGGCCTATAATGCACAGCACCGACCAGCCCAGCTTCTCGTAGTGCCATGTAAATATCCAGGCAATATTAAATATGCAGCTTACAATAAATAAAGGGCCAATATCTGATCGCATGGATGCCACATTGCCGTTTTCGGGCGACATTATTGCATTGTATATTGCAAAAAAGCCCATAAAAAGATAAATGACACCCCATATGGTGAAGGTGTAAGGCGCGGGCGTAAATAAATTGCTGTATTTAAGTGAAACTTCACCGGTGGTATTGCCGTTAATAGGAATGCTGTTTGCCAGTAAATTGACCACTATCATGGCTGCAAAAAATATCAGGTTTCCCCATCTGAAAAGCTGTCTCATAGTTTTCTCCTCCTTTATGCTTCTTGCTTGGGTTTAATTAATTATCACATTTAGCCCTGCCCACTTTCGAACCAAAATGCAGTGGGAAGGGGCAGGAATGGGCATAAAATGGGGGCGATTTTGAACCACGAATAACCTACGATACATATGAGGTTATATTTGTGCCTGCAACCGAGGTTAATCAGGCGGTATTTTTTGCATTTAATGCAAAAGAAAGATGCGAGGTGGCTTTAATGTATATGACAAGGCTTGAACTGCTTAAGCAGTTTTCGGAGAATCTTGAGCGGGAACGTATCAGTCTGGGGCTTTCCCAAATGCAGATGGCAGAGAAGCTGGAACTGTCCCTTTCAACCTATAAGAGAATTGCCACAAACAGTACAGAGAAGGTGGATGTATATGTTCTTTACAAATTATATTTGCTGACAGGGAAGCTTGCCTATGAATTTACAAATCTGTCCAATCCCTATCTTGATTTGAAAAAGAAAATAAGAAATATGTCCCCGTCCCAGATATCCTTTATAGATTCGCTGGTGGATTTTGAAAATGCCTTTGCAGGCAGTCATGAGGATGCCGGGGAATATGTGACTGTTTATATCCCCACCGGAAATATGGAGGATGGAATGGTGTATGATTCCACCAATGTCACCAAGGTTAAAATTCCGGATTATCGCCAAAAATATGGGAGTCGGATAAGCTGCGGTATTCAAATAACCAGTAACCACCTGCATCCGGTGTACAACCGTGGGGATATATTGCTGATTGCCAAAAGCCCGGTAAGGGATGGGGACACGGGAGTATTTATAAACAAAGAAAACGGCTGTGCGTATATAAGAAAATTCTTCCAGACATCACCCTGCCGGATGGAGCCCGTAAATCAATATGGTGAGACCTTTTATGTGGACAGTGCCAATAAGGCTGAAATGGAAAAATGGATTAAATTCGGGTTTGTAATTGCCAAGGTACGATAGTATATTATTTTAGGAGCGGCGATGACCTTCTTTTGCCGCGCAAAATAATCATTAAGGGAATTTTGTAAGGGTAGAATATGAAAGTTACTGTATTGGTTGAAAATTCGGCAAAAGAAGGGTTTGGCTGCGAACACGGCCTGTCTCTTTTGGTGGAATATAAAGGGAAAAAGTATATTGTGGATACGGGAGCCAGTGCGTTGTTTTCGGATAATGCCGATAAGCTTGGCATGGATCTGGCCGAGGTAGAGGCCGGCTTTTTATCCCACGCTCATTACGATCATTCCGGCGGCTATGAGGCATTATTTGCCCGCAACAAAACCGCCAAAATATACCTTCAAAGTGCTTCGAAGGATAAATACTATTTTAAGATTTTGGGACCTGTAAAAAAGTATATAGGAATTCCCAAAGGCCTGCTTGAAGAGAACGCTGACCGCTTTGAATATGTAGATGGCTATCGTGATTTTGGAAACGGTATTTACATTCTCCCACATACCTCTAAAGATTTGTATAAAAGGGGAGAGCATGCCCACATGTATGCAATGCGGGAAGGAAAGACGGTTGTTGATTCTTTTGACCACGAGCAGACGGTGGTGTTTGAAACCGGGGAAGGGCTTGTTTTGTTTAACAGCTGTTCCCATGGAGGGGTGGAAAATATAATCGAAGAGGTTAAGGAAGTATTTCCAGGTAAAGCCATTAAGGCCTTTTTCGGAGGCTTTCATATGATGGGTGCCCTTGGCCCCGGAACCTGCAGTTTCAATGAGGCTCAGGTCAAAGAGGTTGGAGAAAAGCTTAGGAAAAGCTCGAATGCTGTTTTTTATTCCGGTCACTGCACCGGGGAGGTGGCTTTTAAGTGGTTAAAAGAAGTCCTTGGAGACAGACTGGTGGCTTTCTCGGCGGGAATGACAATAGAATAGATTATTAAAAAACACTAAAACAGTATTACAGGGTCTGTTCTTTTTAATATTTATTATGTATATTATTTTTAGCAAATATAAAGGAGAAGTACATTATGGATTATGATAAGTCAAAACTAATCGGCAATGTAGTTAAAGGTGTTATCGTAGTGATAGCTATCATTGCCTTGCTTGGTGGAAGCTTTTACCGTGTCGATGAACAGCAGAATGCGGTTGTTACAATGTTCGGTGAAGTAATCGCTACCAAGTCAGCGGGACTTTACTTTAAGGTTCCTTTTATTCAGCAGGTTACCAAGGTTGATATTACAACTCACGGTACCGGTATCGGATATTCTATCAGTGGCGAAGGTCAGAATATTCAGGACAGCACAGACGGTATTATGATTACCAAGGATTTTAACCTTCTTGATATCGATTTTTACCTTGAATACAGGGTTTCAGATCCTGTGGCTTACCTGTATCATTCGGACAATCCCGAGGAAGTATTAAAGAATATTGCCCTTTCAAGTATTCGTTCAACAGTGGTTAATTACACCGTTGATGAAGCTATGACTACCGCAAAGGGACAGATTCAGGCCGATGTTAAGGCAGATATGATAAGAGAGCTTGAAATTGATAATATCGGTCTTTCGGTAGTAAATATTACAATTCAGGATTCTGAACCCCCTACAAACGAAATTATTCAGGAGTTTAAGGCAGTTGAAACCGCTAAACAGGGTGCGGATACTGCCAAGAACAATGCTCTTAAATATCAGAACGAGCAGATTCCTCAGGCTGAAGCTCAGGCAGATAAGATTATCCAGGACGCCAACGCATCCAAGGAAGCCCGTATTGCCGATGCAGAAGGTCAGGTTGCCCGTTTTAATAAGATGTACGAGGAATACAGCAAGTATCCTCTTATTACCAAGAAACGTCTTTTCTACGAAACAATGGAAGAATTGTTGCCTGATTTGAAGGTTATCATTACCGATGGTACCACCAGTACAATGTTACCTTTAGACAGCTTCACTTCATCCTCTGTTGAAGTTTCTGAATAGGAGGTTAGTGTAAGATGGAATCAAAAATAATTAAAAAGAGCGTAATCGCTGTCGTTATAATCGTATTGCTTGTTATTGCGTCTAACGCATTTTTCTACACCGTAGATTACAAGAGCTCCGCAATTGTTACCAATTTCGGACGTATCGTTAAAATTGAGACACAGCCCGGTATTCATGTGAAGATTCCTTTTGTGCAGAATACTCAGGCAGTATATGTTGGAAGCCGTATTTACGATATTCCCACATCAGATGTTATTACCAAGGATAAGAAGACCATGATTGCAGATGACTATGTTATCTGGAAGGTTACCGATGAAAAGAAGTATTATCAGACCCTTGGTGCTGTAGCTGCCAGAGCCGAAGAACGTATCGATGCTGCAGTTTACAATGCAACCAAGAATATTATTTCTTCCATGACTCAGGATGAGGTTATTGCAGCTCGTGGTGAGCAGCTTACCACTATTATTACCGCTGAGTCCAACTCCGACATTAAGGAGTACGGTATCACAATTCTTACTGCTGAGATTAAGGCCCTCGATCTTCCTGAAGACAATAAGGCTGCCGTATACGAAAGAATGATTTCAGAACGTCAGAATATTGCTGCCGGCTATAAGGCACAGGGTGATGCCGAAGCTCAGAAGATTAAAAACGAAACCAATAAAGAGGTTTCAATCACTCTTGCAAATGCCAACAAAGAGGCAGAGCAGATCATCGCTGAAGGTGAGGCTTCATACATGCAGATTCTCTCTGATGCTTACAACAATGAGGAGAAGGCTGATTTCTACAACTATTTAAGAAGTCTTGATGCCATTAAGGGTGCTCTTTCGGGCGATAACAAGACTTTGATTCTTGATAAGGATTCAGAGCTTGTAAAGATTCTTTACGGAGTATATTAAGGAGTACTGATGGCTGTGGCAGGTAAGAATGGAAAATCAGGCGGTTTTTCCAAAGATTGCTCTTTGGTGATGAAGGGTATCCTGATAATTATGTTACTGGTTTATCATACATTATCGGCAGAGACTCTCGGAGGAAGAGAAATCCGTTCTTTTATAGGATTGGGCAGGCTGAACAATATTTCGCTGTTTTGCAAAAGCTGTGTAAGTGGGTTTGCATTTATCTCGGCTTATGGTATTTCTGCAGGATTGGCTCAAAAAGAGTATTCTTTTAGAAATATAAAAAATATGTGGGCCAAACGCCTGGTAAAAATCGAAAGTGATATGCTTTTTGTATATCTGGCATCGGTTATTTACATAGTTTTTATTGTAAAGGATTCGATAATCGCCACATATACAAGCTTTGGCCAGTTCAGACCGTCCTATGCGCTGCTTGATGCTTTTGGTTTTTCTTATTTGCATGATACACCTACGATAAATATGACCTGGTGGTATATAACATTTGCCATTTTTCAGGTTTTGTTTATTCCCGCTTTGTTTTATCTTTATGACAAGATCGGTTTGTCGTTGCTGTTTTTGGTGGTGTTTTTCTCCAATTTTGGGCTTTGCACCATTACGATTTTAGGAATTGCCTTTGCAAAAGAAGGCTGGTTTGAAAAGATTGAAGAGTATGCAAAACGCAAGCTGTTAAACCGAATCCTTGTTTTGGTGATATGTCTGGTATTGTTGTATTTGTCATTTGATTTGGTGGCAGGGACACATTTTGACCGAATAATTGAGGGATGGGGCGGTGCTCTTTTTGCAGTGATTACAATGCTGTTTATTAATGTTGTGCCGATTGTTTCACATATTCTTAAATTCCTTGGTCAGTACTCTATGGGAATTTTTATGGTTCATACCTTTATATTTTTGTATTACCATAAGGATTTTGTATACTCGTTTAAATGGGGCTGGCAGATTTTGCTGGTGGTTTTGGGTATTTCCCTTATAGTGTCAATTGCACTTGAGTTGATTAAGAAGCTTACCGGATACAATAAATTGACCGAAGCAGTAACGGCTAAGCTCACAAAAGAATAAAATAATGAGTCCGCTCCCGTATACGGGGGCGGATTTTTTTGTCAAATCAGGCCGGGGCATGAGAAATTCTAAATTAATGCTAGCAGTATTTGTCTTTAGTTATAGCAATTTTTAGTTAGTGAGATTTTGAGGGCTGGGATATACTGAAAGCATAGCGATTTATTTTGCGGTAAATCGGGGAGTTTACACATTTACAGGCCCTGTGGCCCAGTATATTGAATGATTGGAGAAGGTTTATGTTAAGAGAGGTTACGACTAAATACGGCGTTGTACGCGGTTTGCCTGCGGCAGACCCCAGAATCACCTCATTTAAGGGGATTCCCTTTGCAGCTCCTCCCGTAGGAGAGAACAGATGGCGTGCACCCCAGCCCTTAAAGCCCTGGGACGGCGTTTTAAATGCTTTTGAATTTGGCCCTATTTCAGTGCAGGACAGGCCTGCTATGGGAACTGATATATATTGCCGTGAGTGGCATGTTGATAAGGACGTTAAGATTGATGAGGACAATCTTTATTTAAATATCTGGACTCCTGCAAAAGCAACCGACGAAAAGCTTCCTGTTTTTGTATGGTATTTTGGAGGCGGTCTTCAGTGGGGTTACCCCTCTGAAATGGAGTTTGACGGTGAACGTTTGGCAAGGAGAGGCATCATTGTTGTAACCGTTAACTACAGGCTTAATATTTTTGGATTTATGGCTCACAAAGAAATTACTGCCGAAAATCCGGATGCACCCTCAAACTTTGGATATCTTGACCAGCAGGCTGCAACCCGTTGGGTAAAAGAAAATATTGAAGCTTTTGGCGGTGATCCCGAGAATATTACCATCGGTGGCCAGTCGGCAGGCGGTGGCTCTGTTATGGCACAGCTTACCAATCTTGAGAATGAAGGGCTGTTTAAGAGAGCAATTGTTATGTCCGGTATTATCGGAAGCCCCTACAGGGACGGAGGTATTCCTTCTCCCATGCCCCTTGAAGATGCTGAAAAGTGGAGCGAGGGCTTCTTTAAACTGTTAGGGGTTGAAACCTTAGCTCAGGCCAGGGCAATTGACAGTGCCACTATTTTGGCCAAGTACAATGAATATGTTCAGACAAATCCCAGGCTATTCGGCATTAACGACGGAAAGTTTATTAAGGGAGATGCACTTAAACTTGCACTTAAGGGTCATATCCTTGATGTGCCTGTTATGGCAGGTAATACCAATGATGAATTCCTTAATGCTATCGTTGCGGACAGTGAAGAAGAATATACCCGAAAGGTAAATGAGATTTTTGGAGCATCAGCTTCTGAATTTATGGAATATCCTGAGTCAAAGGTTAAAACCGGAGATAACAGATATGCTCAGTTAAGCGGTATTGAGCTTTGTGATAAGCTTCTTTTTGAAGCAATGAAGAGAAACGGCACAAAGAATGACTTCTACTACTACAGGTTCAATCCCGATATTCCCGGTGACGACCATCCCGGAACATTCCATTCCGTTGACCTTTGGTTCTTCTTTGAAACCCTTGCAAAGTGCTCCAGACCTTTTGTGGGCCGTCACTATGATTTGGCTCGTAAGATGGCCAACTATTGGGCTAATTTTATGAAGTGCGGTGATCCCAACGGTGTGGATTGCGACGGAACTCCCATGCAGCAGTGGGCACCTTATACCAAAGAATCCAGGTGTGAGATGGAATTTGATTCAGAGGGTCCTGTTGCCAGAAAAGAGCCCAATGAAAAGTTTAAAACTTTCCTTCGTGACTGTATGTTAAGCTATCTGACTACAGGTACAATGAAAAAGAATGGATATAATCCTTACTTACCTTCCTGTCAGTACGTTCCCGATGGTGTGCCTTATGTATTTAATGACAGGATTTACGTATATGGTTCCCATGATAAATTTGGCGGTGATGTGTTCTGTATGGGAGATTATGTGGGCTGGTCGGCTCCCGTATCCAATCCCGGTAACTGGCGCTATGAAGGTGTAATATACGGAATAATGGACGATCCGCTTAATCCTATGGGGGACGGTATGCTTTATGCTCCCGATGTTACGGTGGGACCTGACGGAAGATATTATTTGTTCTATGTTCTTTCTAACTGTGGCAATGTTTCGGTTGCGGTATGTGACACTCCCGCAGGCAGGTATAAGTTCTACGGACATGTTCATTATCAGGATGGCACTCTCCTTGGTGCAAAAGAAACAGATGAACCCCATTTTGATCCGGGTGTAATAACCGAAGGCGATAAGACCTACTTATATACCGGCTTCTGCGGAAGGGGAGACAAGTCGCGTCACGGTGCTATGTGTACCGTTCTTGATAAAGACATGCTTACAATTGTCGAGGAGCCTGTACTGGTAGTTCCGGGATGTGAATATTCCGAAGGAACAGGCTTTGAGGGTCACGCATATTTTGAAGCCGCATCAATCCGTAAAATGAACGGAAAATATATTTTCGTATATTCATCAGAGGTTATGCATGAGCTTGCTTATGCAGTGTCCGATGAACCCACCGGGGGCTTTAAGTACGGCGGTGTTGTAATCAGTAACGGTGATTTGGGCATTGATTCATATAAGCCTGCCAACCTCGCTTCGGCTTATTGTGCCAACAACCACGGAAGTATTATTGAAATTGAAGGTCAGTGGTATGTATTTTATCACCGTCACACCAATGGTACCTGGTATTCAAGACAGGTATGTGCCGAAAAGCTTGAAGTATCCGGAGTATGTGATATTAAGCAGGCAACCCTTACAAGCTGTGGCTTAAACGGTGGCCCCCTTAAGGCAGAAGGATACTATCCCGCATATATTGCCTGCAATATGTTCTACCCTGATGATCAGGAAAGCTTTGTTGAAAACAATATGTGCAAGCTTCCTAATATTAACAGGGTGAAGGTTACCCAGGACGGTTCGGACGGAGAAGAATGTGAAGCTTATATCGCCAACTTCGGTGACGGAGCATGCATCGGATACAAGTACTTTGACTGTGTCGGTGTAAAGAAAATCAGAACCTGGTTCCATGGCTACGGAGCAGGCAGGATTGAGGTTCGCACCCAATGGGATGCAGAGCCTGTAGGCTGCACCGAATTCCATTCGGATAACATCTGGAAACAGGTGGATATTGATGTTAATATTCCCGATGGAGTACATGCGATTTACTTTACCTACTACGGTGGCGGTGGTAAGCTGTTTAAGGGATTTGAATTTATAAAATAATTTGTTATGAGATTAAGAGGCCTCATTGAGGCCTCTTTTTGAAAAAGAAGAATGAAATTTATTTTGCGATATGCCAAGCCAATTAAATATCAGTTTCTGTTTGTGTTCTTTATAAAGGCTGTAGCGGCATTTATGGAACTTTTGATTCCTTATGTGCTTGAATACATAATAGACGATGTAGTGCTGACAGATTCGGTTCCACTGGTTCTTTTGTGGGGAGCAATAATGATAACCCTGGCAGTGACCGTTAGGCAGGCCAATATCTTTGCCAACAGAAGAGCGGTAAACAATGCGACAAATGTTATTCTTAACATTCGAAGAGATTTGTTCGATACAACCATGAATCTTTCTGGAGAAGTGTTTGATGAATTCGGGCTTCCGTCATTGACCTCACGAATGACTACCGATTCGTACAATGTCCAGAATTTCGTAAGAATGTTCCAAACGATGGGAATCAGATCCCCTATGCTGCTTATCGGCGGAATATCACTGACACTTATCATGGACCGCGGTCTGGCACTTATTTTGTGTGTTATAGTGCCCGTAATGATTTCCCTTGTTGTATTTATATCCTTTAAGGGGATTCCGCTTTATGAAAACGTTCAAAAGAAAATGGACGGAATAGTCAGGGTAATGCGTGAAAATATTACCGGTGTCCGTGTTGTAAAGGCTTTGTCCAAAGAAGAAAGTGAAAAACAGCGTTTTTACGATACCAACAATGAAATGACCAAAACTGACATGAAGGCCAGTATTGTAATGTCTTTGCCGGGACCTGTTATGCAGCTGTTCTTAAACGGCGGGCTTACGCTTGTTGTATTTATCGGTGCACGCCGGGTAAATGCAGGCGTTACCGAACCCGGTGTTATTTTGGCTTTTCTTACGTACTTTAACATGATTCTTTTTGGCGTAATGGGCCTTAATCGTATTTTTATGATGATGTCCAAGGCCAATGCCTCTGCTAAACGAATAAGCAGCGCGGTGGATGCGAGAAATTCTCTTGAGGTAATTGACCAGGGTACCTCCGGGGCGACCCGCGACGGATATATTGTGTTTGATCATGTTTCTTTTGGCTATGCCAAGGCAAAAGAAAATGAAATAGTTGCCGGCGGAGAGCGTCAGCTTGCAATTACGGATATTGATTTTTCGATAAAGAAGGGTGGCTCCATTGGAATAATAGGTGCCACAGGCAGTGGAAAAACCACAATATTCAACCTTCTTATGAGATACTATGATACCGGTAAGGGAGCAATTTATATCGGTGGAAGAGATGTAAGAACCTTTGAAAAGGACGAGCTCCATTCAAGGTTTGGAACTGTTTTTCAAAACGATGTGATTCTTACCGGAACAATAAGAGACAATATTGTATTTGGCCGTGAGGTGACTGATGAGCAGCTCGTAAATGCGGCAAAATATGCCGGAGCCTATGAATTTATTTCAAAATATCCGGATGGGTTTGATCATAAGGTAACAAAGCTTGGTACCAATCTTTCCGGTGGTCAGAAACAAAGAATATTAATAGCCAGAGCTCTTGTTGGCAATCCGGATATACTGATTCTGGATGACGCCTCCTCGGCACTGGATTATAAAACCGATTCGGATGTCAGAAAATCAATAAAAGAGCATTTTGGTGACACCACTCAATTGATTGTTGCCCAAAGAATAAGCTCGCTTATGCACTGCGATGAGATTCTTGTGCTTGAAGAGGGCAGGATTGTTGCCAGAGGCTCTCACCGGCAGCTGTTGGAAACATCTAAGGAATACAGGTCTATATATGAAACACAAATGGGCGAATAATATTGGTCTAAATACGAGACACAAATGGGCGAATAATATTGGTCTATATACGAGACATAAATGGGTGAATAATATTGATGTATATATGAGGTAAAGATAGTATATAAAGCCTCATATGTGTGATTTGGACAGGAGATAAAAAAGAAGAATATATGCCGCCTATTAATCCAAATGCAAAGGATAAGCCCAAAGACACAAAGGGCGCAATGAAAAGAATACTGGCATATTTGGGAAGCTATAAGCTGCTTATAGCTTTAATTTTGGTGCTCTGCATCGGAAGCAATATTCTTGCACTTTTGGGACCCTCCATGGCCGGAAATGCCATTGATGCCGCCTCTAAGGGAAAGGGAAAGGTGGATTTTGATGTAGTTTCGCATTATGCACTGATGATGCTTATTGTATATATTACGTCGTCACTTTTATCAATTGTTATCAGCATTCTTATGACTGCGGTGAGCCGTTTTGTATCAAGGAAAATGCGTAATGATGTATTCGACAAGCTCACAAGGCTCCCGGTAGGTTATTTTGACAGAAATGCCACGGGAGATATTATAAGCAGGGTTTCTTATGATATTGATGTTATAACCACATGTATTGCCACCGATTTGGTGTCTATAATGACAAGCATTGTTACCGTTGTGGGTTCGTTTATTATGATGTTAATTATTGCACCATCCCTTGCTGCTTTTGAACTGCTTATGATACCTGCATCGGTCGCTTATACGGTTCATATGCGTAAGGTAACTCACCCGCTGTTTAGAAAGCGCAGTGCTGCCTATGGTTCCATGAATGGTTTTGTGGAAGAAATGTTTACCGGGCAAAAGACAATTATAGGCTATGCCTATGAAAATGATGTTTCGCTGCAGTTTGAGGGTAAAAACGGTGAAGCGGGAGACGGTTTCAGAGATTCAGAGCGGGAAGCCTGCGCCATGGGACCTACGGTTAATGCTTTTAACAATATAGGCCTGGGGCTTGTAGGTGTTTGCGGAGCCATATTATATATGTTCAAGAAGATAGAACTGGGCTCGGTTTCTTCTTTTGTGCTGTATTCAAGAAAATTCTCCGGTCCCATTAATGAAGTGGCAAATATTGTCAGTGAGATTTATTCGGCTCTTTCCGCATCGGAGCGTGTGTTTAAACTCCTTGATGAAACGGAGGAGGCTAGCGATGTGGAGGGTGCCAGTGAACTTTCCGATGTCAGAGGTGTGGTTGACTTTAATAATGTTCGCTTTGGGTATGAGCCTGAAAAAACTATTATTCATAATTTGTCGCTCCATGTTGACGGGGGCAGCCTGATTGCGATTGTAGGGCCTACCGGCGCCGGAAAAACAACGATTATCAATCTGCTCATGCGCTTTTATGATGTAAACAGCGGATTTATTGCGGTAGATGAAAAGGATATCCGCAAATATACAAGAAAGTCCCTGAGGGGAGCCTATGCAATGGTTCTTCAGGACACCTGGGTTTTTGAAGGTACAATTTTTGATAACATTGCCTACGGAAAAGAAAATGCCACAATGGATGAGGTGGTTGCTGCAGCCAAAGCAGCCCACATACATTCTTTTGTAATGCAGCTTCCAAAGGGCTATGATACTGTTATTTCCGAGGATGGCGGCAATATTTCCAAGGGTCAGAAACAGCTTTTGACAATTGCCAGAGCTATGCTGTATGACTCTAAAATGCTGATACTTGATGAGGCTACATCCAATGTGGATACCGGAACGGAGCGCAAGGTTCAGGCGGCCATGCGCAACTTAATGAAGGATAAAACCTGTTTTGTTATAGCTCACAGATTGTCAACTATTCAGAATGCGGATACAATATTGGTGTTAAAAGACGGCGACGTGGTGGAAACAGGCAGTCATGAAAGCTTAATGAGTGAGCGGGGATTTTATTATTCCCTGTATAAAGCTCAGTTTGAATAGAAGTTATTTAGGTAAAAGAGATGTCACAAAAAGAAGAAAAAAAGAGGGGAAGCTTCCTTTGGGGATTTCTTAAATTCTTAATCGGTGTTATTCTGGTTGCACTTATTGCAGGATATATTATTTTTAAGCATTATTACGGAATGCTTAACAAAATAAGCGAAGAGACCCTGGGAGATGTTATAATTGAAGTGCCCGAGGATTCTCCTAAATATGAAGAAGTATTAAGCAGCATGGATGATGAAGGTGATACGGAGAACGACAACGGCGGTACATTGCTTCAAAATGCCAAAAGAGCCAAGGTTCGTACCGTGCTTGTTGTGGGAGTGGATTCGCTGGAGGATGATACAAACGGTCGCTCCGACAGCATGATTCTTTTGTCGGTTGACCCCGCTACCGATAAGGTGCTGGTCACTTCGTTTTTGAGAGATATTTATGTTGATATTCCCGGTGTGGGCGGTGACAGGCTGAATGCCGCATATGCTTACGGAAAAACGGATTTGTTAAAGGCTACGATTGAAGCTAATTTTGGCATTCCTGTTGATAATGTAATGGTAATAAACTTTTATTTTGTCAGAGATTTTGTTGATGCAGTTGGCGGTGTTGATGTGGAATTAACTGCCGAGGAAATTGAAATACTAAATGGGTATCTGATTTCTCAAAACGATGTATTTGGGCTTGACCTTACGGGAGATGCGCTTCCAAACGAGCCGGGGGTATATACCCTGAGCGGTAACCAGGCTCTGGCATATTCGCGCATCAGATATATCGGAACCGATTTTGCCCGAACCGGTAGACAGAGAAACGTTCTTGGTTTGTGCGTCGATAAGGCCAAGGGTATGAATATATCGCAGTTAAATTCTCTTGTGAAAGAGTTTTTTCCAAGGATTACCACAGACCTTTCGGAGGGAGACTGTATTTCTCTGATCTGGTCGTGCATCAGGGTTGCAGGTAATTATGAAGCTTCTGAGCTTGTTATTCCTGCAGAGGGTACCTGGAATAATGCATTAATAGACGATAAAGCGGTATTGGTTGTGGATTTTGAAGAAAATACCAGAATCTGGTATGAGCGCATGGGAAAATAAAGAGGTGCACGTATGAGTAAAAAAGAAATGAAAGAAGCAGAAAACATTATGCAGTCGGAGGGTGTTAAGAAGGTTAAAAAGAAAAAGGGGCTTAAGCGCTTTTTGATTATTTTGGGCGTTGTTTTGGGGCTCTATCTTGCCAATATGGTTGCAAATATTATTTGCAATATATCATTGCGCAACTATATTAAATCCTTTGATGCAGTCGAATACAGTGTGGACCGTCTGGTTCCGGTAAAGGAAGACGGTTATTACTGCTTTAAAACCGATGATGATGTTAAGGTAATGCATATTACGGATATCCACATCGGCGGAGGCTTTTGGTCATATCGAAATGATAAAAAGTCGATTTATGAAGTAATAACAATGCTTCAGGCGGAAAAGCCGGATTTTGTCATTCTGGGCGGCGATAATACTTATTGTGTTCCCGGTATCGGTTACAACGGTGGTAATACCTTTAACAACAGGATGGTCACCAGAACTGTGATTGAATTATTTGAGCATGAGCAGGTTTACTATACAACAGTATTTGGAAATCATGACACAGAGGCCTTTGATGTTGCCAATCGTGATGAGATTGGCCGGATTTATATGGATGACAAGTACAAATATTGTTTCTTTGAACAAAATTTCAGTGACAGAGATGCAGATACCATTCCAAGCGTCAGCAATCAGTTTGTACTTATAAAGAACACAAAGGGTGAGATTACCAAGGTCCTTCTTTTGCTGGATACCAATGCTTATGTGGATACTTCGTTTATGGCAACTGTAAAGGGCAAATATGATACTATTCACCCCGCGCAGACACAGTGGGCTAAGAATACAATTATTGAACTGTCTAAAAAGGCAGGCTTGCCTGACGGCGAATATTTAAAATGTATAGTGTTTATGCATATCCCCTTCGGCGAATACAGGGTTGCCCTTGATGACCTGATTAAAGAAGTGAGAGATGAAAACGGAAATCTTGTTTCTTTTGAAAAGGGAGAGGCAAAGGATACTGTGTATTTAGAGGGAAGCTGGGGTGAAGAGCAGGTATGCTACGGAGGCCTTAATAATCAGGGAAGCCCCGAAAGTCAGGATGAT
>JAZUJC010000047.1:0-6516 GCA_045642625.1 Lachnospiraceae bacterium | reverse complement strand
GTTTTCTTTCGGGGCCATAGGACCAAAAGAATTGATAGCTAATCTCTACAGTGTAGTGCTTTTTTGCGGAATAGGCATATAATTACGAAGATTTGAATGAATTATAGGTCAAATATTTTCTCAAAATTTTGCGTAGGCATATAAATCCATAAGATTATTTATATTTACACGCCAAATCTGTTCTCGATTAGGCAAATAAGAACCGGGCAAAAGCTAAATGCGGCGTATAAACTGTAAAGGAAACAAAACATTATAGGTAAGCAATCAATTGGCATACACACATTTAGGCGTATAAAATAATATGTTAAGTGAATTTAGCGGAACCGTTTACATTTACGGAAAATATGAAGACAATTATGGAGACCGTCTGATGAAAAGGTATGAACAATTGTAGTGGAAGTCTGATAAAAAAGATTGGAACAATTGCATGGACAGCATGCTGAAAATACGAAGACAATTATATAAGTTGGATGTAGGATTATGTCTTACAATTTACCCCCTACACAAAAACAAGAGGTCTGATGATCTCTCACCAGACCTCTCGTTATTGAGAATGGTACATTGGGGTTATGGGGTATGCTATATATATACAGCCCCGTGATTAACACCCTATTAATTGCAAATTACATTAAAATTAATATCAACCTTCATCCGAAGGATATTCCATACCAAATTCAAAATCACCTAAATCGTATACCAAATCGGTGCCTCTGATTATAAGCTGTCCTCCCGAAATATTGCCTGAACACTGGGCATTTTCGGATATCGCACCTGCCATGGCTCCTACCTTCTGTCTCTTGGCAAGCTTATCCAGTGTGTCCAAAGACAAACCGTCCGCAATCATAATAATGTCACCCTTATTTTCATTTTGTGACAAAATAAAGCTACCCTCACCGCTAAAATGAAGATTTCCTCCGACACCGCCTTCACAGGCAATTGTTGTACCGTCCTCCTTTACCACATATGATAAAGTACCGTTATTAATATTGCCGGTTATTGTTACCGAGGATTCGGCAGTGAGCATTGTAAGCATCTCACCCACAATACCACCGCAGCCTGCCACTGCCGCCAGTGAATAACCGTCTATGGAACCGTTATTAATACAATTTTCAATCTTAATGATACTGGGTGCCTCTTCGTAGTGACTGCACTGCAGAATGCTTACGATTCCTCCCTTGGCTGCCGCTTCACCGGTACTTATTGTTCCGTTATTGATACAGCCGACAAAATTAATAGTGCCGCCCTTAAAAATAAGTGCAGAATCAGCAATACCGCCTACCGATACATCCCCCTTTGAAGAAAGATTACCGTTATTAATACATGAATCTATTGTGAGTATTTGACTTTCGTAGGCTGTAGCAGAGCCTGCTATACCGCCGTATCCCTGATTTTCACATGTATCAAAATCCGCATTATTCACACAATTGCTAACGACAGTTTCTCCGATATCTGTTCCGTATGCAGAGCAGGACAATTCACCGAATATTCCACCCGCATACCCTGTATCACCGTAGGAAACAACATTTCCCTCATTAACAAGTCCATCAACGTATGACTTGCTGGACATATTTGTAAAAGAACCGATAACTCCGCCTACTGACTGATTATTGGAGCCTACCTGTCCACTATTCTTTAAATTTTCAAGGAAAGACTTATTGCCGGTAATATTTTCGCCATAACCCGGATCAAAAAGAGTTCCGTCTGGATTCTTTACACCGGAATGAAAATATGCAGATACAAGAACTGTTCCGATTACTCCTCCTGCAATCGACTGGCTTATAACCTCTCCCGTGTTTTCGCAGTCAGAAATTCTGAATCCGTCAAAAGAACCTACTACCCCGCCGACACAGCCTCTTGGATCTGTCGAAATTCTTTTCATTGCCACTGTACCGTTATTGATACAACCCTTCACGGCAGTTCCTTTTCCTGCGTATCCGAGGATACCGCCAATGTTGCCTACATTGGCAGTTATATTACTGTTGTTTGTGCAGTTTACAATACTGGCATCGCTGTTCATTTCCAGTTTTCCGGCTATTCCACCTACCGCAGTGGTTGAATCATATCCATTGGGCACAAAAATATATGATTTATCCAGGATAAGATTGGCTACTACTCCCCGACCTTCAAGCTGGCCAAATAAACCGACAGCCTTATGCTCTACTCCGTCAGCATATAAATACAATCCGCTTATTGTATGACCCTGACCGTCGAAGGAACCGCTAAAAGCACCACTGTAGTTAATATAATCACCTATAATGTTCCAATTATATTTGGGACACTCAGAGCCCCAGTTATCATAGTTGGAAGTATCATTAAGCTCTATATCCTCGGAAAGAACATAATAAGCCTCCCCGTATTTTGTTTTCTGACCATCGATGACAGCATTACTGTTAACCAGATTTGCCATCAAAGCCAGCTCTTCCCCTGTAGAAATCACAAAAGGTGTTTCCTTTGAGCCATTTCCACCGGAAAAAGAATCAGCCGGTGATATATAATCGGTTACGGGAATATCAATCGCCACATCAACAGTATCTGATGCTGATGAAACATTCACATTATCTGTTCTTTTGCCATTATTTCCGCAGCTGCACACCAGCAGCAAAATACCGCACATAAGCAGTGCCCACAGACGTTTTTTCATAGTTCTCACTCCACATTTATTAATCATAAACTCTTCGCCATATTCTTCTTTCTCATATGATTATGTACAATCACCTCTTTGTCAATATGGCTGTCAAAATAAATAAAGCGCAGCCGTCCAAAGACCGCTGCGCCTATGTGTATTTGTGTTATGCAATATCATCCATCTGTGAAGTGTACAGACTGTAATATGCACCCTTTTTGGCCATCAGTTCATCGTGGTTACCGCATTCAACAATACCACCGTCATCGATGTACATTATCTTGTCACAGTTACGAATAGTTGAAAGCCTGTGAGCAATAATGAAGGATGTTCTTCCTTCAAGCATTGCATCAAGTCCCTGCTGAAGTGCTTTTTCGGTTTGAACGTCAATACTTGAAGTAGCCTCATCAAGCACCAGAATCTTAGGATCCGATATAAGTGTTCTCGCAAAGCTTATAAGCTGCTTCTGACCCTGAGAAAGAAGGTTGCCTCGTTCCTTAACCTCAGTCTCATATCCGCCGGGCATCTTTTTAATAAACGAGTCGGCGCAAACAGTCTTTGAAGCGGAAATAATTTCCTGATCTGTAGCATCAAGCTTACCGTAAAGGATATTATCCTTAATGGTACCGGAGAATATGAAGCTGTCCTGAAGCATGATACCCATCTGAGATCTTAACGACTTAAGCGTAACCTTGGAAATATCCTGACCGTCGATCAAAATCTTTCCCTGATTTACATTATAGAATCTTGATATCAGGCTTACGATGGTACTCTTTCCGGCACCGGTAGGTCCAACCAGTGCAACACTTTCACCGGGATTAACCGTAAAGGAAATATTACGAAGTACGTTCTTTCCTTCTTCATAGGCAAAAGTAACGTTTTCAAACTTAACCTCACCCTTTACAGGAGCAAGCTCAGTTGCATCGTCTGCATCCTTAACGGTAACAGGCTCATCCAGCGTTTCAAAAATACGCTCAAGATATGCGATATTGTTGATAAAGTTATTGAAAATGTTACCAAGGTTCATTATAGGCTGCCAGAATCTTGCAGCATAACTGGTCATAGCCAGTATTGTACCAACGGTATAATTACCGTTTGCAAATACAATTAAAGCAAAGATGTAAATACAAGCACGAACTATAACCGAAATAATATCAATACCGGGCCATACCATAGTGGAATATCTTACTGCCCACATCCAGCTCTTACGGCAACGATTTGATAAGTCTGAGAATATTTCTGCATTCTCATCTTCTCTTGCAAAAATCTGAGTAATGCGGGAGCCCACAATATTTTCCTGAAGATATGCGTTCAGGTTTGAGTTTTTGTTGGATACTGCCTGCCATGCACGACGCTGCTTGGACTTAATCCACATCATAAACACGCCCAGAATCGGCACACCGCATATTACAACAGTCGCAAGCTTAACATCCACAAGGAACATAAACACTACGATAAACAGCAGGTTCATTATTTCAAGAATGATATTAATCAAACCGTTGGAAAGCATATCAGATACAGAGTTTACATAGTTAACTACTCTGATAAGAATCTTTCCGTGGGGCCTGTCATCATAATACTGAAAAGGAAGCTCCTGGAGATGTCCGAATATGTCTTTACGAATATCGTAAATAATATTCTGGCTAACCTTAATCATTATTCTTGAACGAATAGTGATAAAGATAACACTCAAAATAAACACTGCCAGCATAGCCACACACAGCATATAAAGAAGCGGCCTGTCATTATTTGGAACCGCTACGTCCAATGCATGCTGGGTAATCATAGGCATAAACAAACCAAAAATACCGCCGAAGGCACTAAGTACCATGGCAATAATCATTCTTTTTGAATAGGGCTTAATATACTTACCGGCTCTTAAGAGGTGATGGTAGTCAAAGGGGGTTTCTAATACTTCGTCTTCTTTATAAGTATTTCTTCCTGCCATTATACTGCCTCCTCTCCAGCCTGAAGTTTAACAAGCTCGTAATAATAACCTTTTTTTGCAATAAGCTCGCTATGGTTACCTTCTTCGGCAATCACACCGTCCTTTAATACAATAATCTTGTCAGCACACTTCGTTGTTGAAATACGCTGTGCAATAATAATTTTGGTGCAGTTAAAGTCGAGATTTCTTAAGCTCTTCTGTATTTCTTTTTCGGTTTCCATATCAACCGCTGAAGTGGTATCGTCCAAAATAAGGATTGAAGGTCGAACCGCCAGTGCACGTGCAAGGGAAATACGCTGCTTCTGACCACCCGATAAGCCTACGCCTCGCTCACCAACGATTGTTTCATAACCTTCAGGCATTTTGGCAATAAACTCTGAAGCCTGCGAATATCTGGCAAACTTAAGCACCTCTTCTTTTGAAATGTGACTGTCACCATAAGCAATATTTCCGTCAATAGTGTCGGAATAGAGCAAAACGTCCTGAGTTGCAAGGCCGATATTCTTTCTAAGCTGCTTTAAGCGGTATCTGTTAACATTTACGCCGTCCACAAACACTTCACCGGAGGTGGGCTCATAGAACCTGGGGATAAGGTGAATAAGTGAGGTCTTTCCGCAACCTGTCTCACCCATAATTGCCACTGTAGAACCCGGCTCAGCTTTAAAGGAAATATCCTTCAATACAGGATAAGTGCCGTCAGGGAACTGGAAGCTGACATTCTTAAACTCAATCTCACCCTTAAGCCTTTCAGGCGCTTCATAAGGATCCTCGGGGTCAACGATTACAGGCTCTGAATAGTAAATTTCCATAACCTTGTCGGCTGCAGCGGAGAAACGCTGAAATTCGTTCATGATGTTACCAAGGTTTCTCATAGGGTTTGCAATAGCCCAGATCAGACCTGAGAATGCAACATATTCACCCATTGTCATCTTCTGTGCAAAAAGAACATGACCGTTAATTACGATCTTGTCATCCATAAGATAAAGACCGCCTACAAGCATAAGCACAAGAGGCATCAGGTTGGCACAGGTTTCAACAAAGGGATAAAACTTTTGCCAAACCATCTGAGTCTTTTGATTCGTGATGCTGTAATCCATATTGGCATCTTCAAATTTATTGATTTCGTAATCTTCTCTGGCAAAAGCCTTAACTACACGGTTTCCGGATATATTTTCCTGAGCATCGGTATTCATTCCCGCAAGCTTTTCACGCAAAAGTGCATGCATGGGGCGAACCGTATCCTTAAACCTTAAAATAATAAGCAAAATGAAAGGTGCAATGGCCATCAGCCAAAGAGTCATGCTCCAGTTCATCCAAAAGAAATAAACCAAAGTGGCACCCATCAATGCCAGTGATTCAATAACGGATCTGATTACCCAGGCAATCATATGCCTTACCGCATCCAGGTCACCGGTAACACGGGTCATCAAATCACCTGTACGAAATTCATTGTAGAATCTCATATCCTGTCTTTCGATTTTATTAAACAAAAAGTTTCTAACCCTGAACAAAACAGTCTGTGAAACATGTTCATATGCCATACAGTCCATATAAACTACAATAACTCTGATTAACGTTACTCCAACCATCAAAGCTATCATGGTTAAAAAGCCGTTTTTGTCATTGGCCAGGTTAGCTGCCGCATTGTCACCGGAGATGTATGTATCCACAATCTTTGATGACATAAATGGAATCGTAAGCTGCAAAATGTTGTACACAAGGGTACCAGCAAGAGCGATAAAGAAAAGTGCTCTTCTTCCCTTCATGTTTTCCCAAAGCCAGCCCAGCTTACCCTTGGGGAACTTCTTATTTTCCATCTTTAATGCCTCCTTATACTTTTCCCAAATAGTATAAAAACACAGTATTTGATACTAAAAATCATTTTAAAATCATTATTTATTTAATGTATAACTAATCATTTCAGTAATTGTATTTTTCTATTCTT
>JAZUJC010000046.1:0-5811 GCA_045642625.1 Lachnospiraceae bacterium | reverse complement strand
ACCGGTATAGTTGCCTTTACCAACGATATCGATAGTGTAGTTTGTTTCTGCATCGGCTGAGCCCTTAAATGCAGCTGCATCATAGCCGGCTTCTTTTGAATTTGTATTAGGATAAACAAATGTAAAGTCGGTTCCTGCCTTTAAGGTAACGGGCTTTCCGCCGATTTCATAGGTAACTGTAGTAACACCCTTTTGTACCTTACCGTTATAGGTAAGAAGAATAGGGTTGGGGGTTATAGTTGCCAGGGTAATATCGAGACTGTTAATCGTAAAAGTCTTTTCAATTGTACCGGAATAATCTCCCTTTCCTGTAATAACAACCTTTCCTGTTCCGGCATTTTTATTATTGGCATACTTAACTGTATAATCCTTGCCGGGAACCAGTTTCGTTTTGTTTTTGTATACATTTAAGTCAGGGAAGGTGATATTCTTTCCGCAATAATCAACATCTGTTATTCCTGATACCCAGAATAATTCACTGTCTATTTCCGAATCAGGATATTCCGGCCTGTCAGACTCTCCAACCTGTCCCCAGGCATTTGTTTCATCGGCAATACTATAAACCGTTGAGATTATACTGCTTTCAGTATATTTTTCTTTTGCCGATACAACCTTAATATTTACCGTTCCTAATATTTCTCCCAAAACCGCATCGGAAATATTAATATCAAGATCCTTAAACCCGATTCTGTCAGTATATTTGCGGGTAGGTAATGTGGGTTCTTCAAAACGGCCGTTTTCCCCAATTTCGGGAATTACAGGATCACTGCCGTCTGTGGTGTAATAAACAGTGGCACCGTCTGTAATCGGGCACAGATAAAGAAACGCCGATTCGGATACTGTAAGACCGGCAACCATGGCACCATCCTGCTCCACATAGATTACGGGAGCAACGGTATCATATGTGGCAAATATTTTACAATTTACATTTAATACTTCAAGAACTGCCAGCAGCTCCGGAGTATAGCAGTAAACCTTAATGTCAGGGCAGGCTGCGAAAGCATTGGCATCCACATCCGTCACATTATCATCAAGTACTATATACTCTTCACTTATCAGCTTTGAAACTGCGAATACCTTTGATTTATCCTTACTGAATACAATACCATCGGCAAAAGAAAGAGACGCATTGTCTTCAGGAATTGTAACCGCCATCAGCTTATCAAGGCCTGCAAAGAGCCGTCCGTCAAGCTCAGTCACTCCTGAAGGCAGTTCAACAACTGTGATTTTGTTCTTAAAAGAAGCCCAGGGACATACCGATAAATCCATAGCCCCTGTTCCGGTGATGGTCAGATATCCGGTGTCAATAAATTCCCAGGTTAAATCCGTACCGCAGGAACCCTCTCCTAGCTTTGTGGGAACCTTTTTCCACTTGGCATACAATGTCAGATTTGTAGTAGTACCCTTGGGAATAGCTGTAATCCGGGTCTTAAAAGTAGAATCTTTATACCAGCCTTCAAATTCGTAGCCAAAGCGTGTAGCATCTTCAAGCACTACTGCCTCGTCGGTAACTCTGACAGTTGCAGGGTTGTTGGGGGAATTGGTAGCAGGATAATCCTCGGTTCCACCCAGAACATACTTTATTGAGGAATACTTATTGGGTGCAAAGAATGAAACCTTATAGGAAACATCCTTTTGAACTCCTCCGGTAGTATATGTGATCTTTACATTATATACATCTCCGTTATTGTAGGAGCTAATGCCTGAAGGCCTGAAAATAATGCAGCCGCTTTGTCCGTATCCCATATTGTCCACGTTGAAATAACCGTTAGCGGATGCCGATGAAAATTTCCATACCTTGCCGTCCTTCTCCCGAGTAAGCACTACAGATGTGGATGCTTTATCCACATTAACGCCTGCAGAATACGACCAGGCATCGCTTCCGGCAAAATATCCGGTAGGCATTACCTGAGCAGGCCATGCAACCCCTGTCCTTTTGTCTGCATCAGGTCTGTAACTTATTCCATCAAAGGCATAAACCGCAAAAAATGAGCCTTTACCGCCTGAAATTGCCCCAAAACCTGTTTCCTGCATTTTGGGGTCAAGCATCCATCTGCGGTGTCCCAAACAATCAATATTATACGCATCACTGTCACCCATCCATAAATCTACAATCGAATGGTTCAGGTTATATCCGTCATAAGATGCCCATGCCAAATTTGAACCGCCACACCCCAATTGTGCCAGCTTATACATATCATCAGGCATTCCGGCAGGTTTGGACGGGCTATGAGACATTACACCGTTCATATAGTTTGACAGTACTCCGGCCTGGCATCTTGCAGAATATTCACTATTCAGTGTTACCTCGTTAAGGCCGGCAATAAAGCGCACCCTGTTCATCATATTGAGGGCACTGTTATAGGTGGCATCTGTCAATAATCCGGGCTTTACCGTTCCCGAAGTCACAGGCTTTACCGCATAAGTCACCGGATCACCGATATTGGTAGGATGAGCCTGCAGGTATGCTTCAATTTCCTCGATTGTCCTGGTATCAACACCTATACCTGTTCCCCAGGGTGTTTCTTCACTCTCTATATATTGATAATCACCATAGTCGTCAAAGGAACCAAGAGGCGGCTCACCAAGCATTACGCCCTCGAAGTCAGGTGCTTCTTCCTCTGAAGGAGTCTCATTGGCAGGCTCTTCGGTTTCAGACTCATCAACCTCGTTTACATCGGCTTCTTCCTGTTCGTCACCGTTATTTACAGAATCTCCGGCTTCGGATTCATCTTCATCCGCAGATTCCCCGTTTTCGTTATCACCTGCTTCTGCTTCCTCATCATTATCAGAAACCGAATCCTCGATATCATCCTGCTCTTCGGCAACAATTTCTGTTTCAATATCCGAAGCATCATCATATTCGTATTCTGAATAATCACTTACCGTATCATCAGTCTCAAGAGCATATGAGGGCGCAGATACAGAAGTTACCAGCATAGCTATACAAATAACATATGACAATATACGTTTCATACAGGCAATCCTCCTCAATTGACAGTCAGCCTAAGTAAAAGTTAACTTCAATATTACATCCGGTCAATTAACAGATAATATAAAAAAGAGCCGTATTCCACAGTTCTCCTTACTATATGATATTAGGGTTATATGGAAAAATGAATTGCTGACTAATCCCCATAATATGGCGTTTTTTATGGAGTCGGCATATAATTGTGAAAGTTTGAATGAATTATAGGTTAAATATTTTGTCTGAAATTTTGCGCAAGCATATAAATCACTATGATTATTTGCATTTGCACGCCAAATACGTTCTTGATTGGCAACACTAAACAGAGAGAAAGGCTAAATGTGGCGTATAGATGTGGAGAAAAGAAAACATTATACGTAAGCGCCCAATTGGAGTACACGCGCTTTGGCGCATAAAATAGTAAATTAAGTGAAATTAGCGGAACCGCTCTCATTTATGGAAAATACGTGGACAATTGAGTGGGCTGTATGAGAAAAGAGTAATAGGTATTTTATGTAAACCTATCAGCAATATGCACAGACATCTCATATATGCCCAGTATCAGTGCACATTGACATCTTTATCAGTGTACATTGCATCTTTATCAGTGTACATTGGCAGCTTTATCAGTGTACATTGGCATCTTTATCAGTAAGCATTGACACTTACATAAACCTTTTCTTAATATGCCGACACTCTGTTTAAGTATCTTTCCCAATTGATATTGATATCATTGCATTTTATGTAAACCGAAAAAGAATCTGCCACACCGGCTGCTTCCTCGTCATTTATCTCTATTTCCAGAACGGCTTCTTTTTCCTCAATTCTCTTTATGCCCACAAGAAACTGACCTTCAAATTTTGTGCCCCAATTTTCCGAATTAATATCGATTTCCTCGTCGGGTACTTCTTTTAAAAGAACGTCATTGGCATCGTACATCTTGTAACCGTCCCTGATAATCCGGGTTACTAAGCCGCCGTTAATCTCTATATCTGCAGTATCGGCATAGCTTTCCGTATAATTTGAATTTTGAGAATTGTCTGCCTTAACAATTAATGCATCAACGCTTAATGATATCCCTGTCTCGTCAATAATCATTTTATTGATAACACAGTCATCATATCTGAATTTATCGGTCTCATTTACAGTTTTAAACATACTTAACTCCATCACTAAATAGTAAGTCTATTAAAATCCTGATTGGATATCAGCACTCTAAACCAGTGAAAACAGCACTATCTGCATAGCACTGCTTATTAACTTATTGATTGTCAATTCAACCATAACCATCCTCCGTTATTCGCTTGCACTTATTTATCGTTATATTTTCTTTTTACCCCGTCAAGCAGCTTCAAATAAAGATACCCCACAAGCAGTAAAAAGAATAAAAGCACCAGAATCCACCATACACAGCCCATAAAGGGAAGCTCTCTTGAAAAGCCGAAGGCTCCGGCGGGACTGCCCCAGTTTAAAAAGAAATAGGGATAATTGAGCCCTGCTGCAAACTGCCACTTAAGCGCATAGCCAATTCCCGCATATATTGCGTAGCATATAGGAGGCAAAAGAACAAAAATCACTTTTCTTTTGGAAATATAAGTGCTAATCCCCGTTACATAGAAATCTACGATAGAAAGAACCGGAACCACAACATGAGTCAGTACATTTTGAAGATTCCAGGCCTTACTGCCCATTGTAGGCGCCAAAACCACACAAAACACCACACCTGTGAGGGTAATTGAAACCGTTCCCACAAATTTGACAACACTCCATATACTTCCTACCCTGTCTTTTTTCAGGTAGTAAATACCCGCAGCCGCAATAATGGCAAGAGCTATGTTGGACTGAATCGTAAAATACATAAAAACCGTCGTGCCGCCCATGAACTCATCTTTTCCTGAGAAGGCACTCAGCAAAGTACCCACTACGGCAGATACAATTACAATTATCTTTAAAATATATGATATTAATTTCTGTCTGTCCGAATAATTTAATCTCATAAACCCGGGTCCTTATGCTTCCTGTTCCACAATTACAAGATTACTGCAATATGCCTCTCTGTTGATGTTAATGGCAAAAGAACCATCCTCTGCGCCCGAAGCATTGCAGGCCAGATTGCCCATACAATCCTTGCCGGACAAATCAAGCTTAACCCCGCGCGGAACCTTAATTTCAACATTACCCGCAATACTGATTACGGAAACATTGATATCGTTCTCAATCGGATTCTTAGTCATATCCAAAATTAAATTTCCCATTACATTGCACAGAAAAATATTATTAATCTTTTCGCCTGCCACCAGCGACTTATTGCCTGCTAAAATGCTGTGCATCATATTGTGCTCACCTTCACAGGCCTTCATCTTTTTCATGTTCTTTCGACATGCCAGTGCAAACATTCCGATTACTGCAGCGAAAAATGCTGCGGTGATACCGAGAAGTTTACGCAAAAAGTGCTTTTTCTTTTTTACATTCCCATTTTCTTTTTTCATTTAATTACCCCTTTCTTTTGCCCTAAAATCCCATATTTTTAAGACCGTTTACAAGATTGATATAATATTCTCTCACATCAAATCCCTTAAAGTTTTCCCTGTTTAAATCAATCATATCACCATGACTGATTCCGCGCCTTCCTTTTATTGCCAAATATTCAAATTTTTCACCCCAGGGGAATGATTTCTTACCCACAAGGCCATCATTTTCACCATCAAAATGCTTAACAATGTGGTAGCTTAAGTTCATGGGGAAACGACCTGAGGAGGCTCGATTCTGCCTTGAACCCACACTCTGGTAGTAAACATTTTCGGAGTCCGGAGTTTCTTCATTAAACTTAAGACAGGCGCTGT
>JAZUJC010000045.1:0-16444 GCA_045642625.1 Lachnospiraceae bacterium | reverse complement strand
CTACATCAATATGATTGCCAAAACAGGCGATAAGGCCTTTTTACTTTCAATAGAGGGACAAAAAGAACGTGAAAGTTTTGATAGCGTTATTATTTCTACCGGAACAGAAGCCGGTTTAACCTCCAAGGAGCGCACAAACGGAATAAAGCTATTAAAGCCCTTTGACTTAAATTATGCCGACATTAAGCCCGGTCTTGTTAAGCTAAAATGTAACGGTTTGGATTTTCAGGCATTAAAAGGAGTCAGATGTGACTGTGAACTTGCACTTGAAATAAACGATGAAGAAGTGGCTAGTGAAAAGGGCGAGCTTTTATTTTGGGAAAACGGAATATCCGGAATATGCGTATTCAATATTTCCAATTACTGTGCAAATGCATTAGCAGATGGTGATCAGATAATTGTAAATATGGATTTGCTTCCTCATTTTCCCGAAAAGGAACTGATAGATTCCGTTAAAACAATGTACATGCTCAATCAGGACAAACCGCTTATTACATTTTTATCGGGAATAGTTAATGAAAAGCTCGCCGCAATGTTTGTTGACTTAAATGAATTTGACATAAACTCAGAAGTAAACACAATGGATTTGGAGTTACTTGAAGATTTTATTCACAATATGAAAAATCTTAGTGTTGAAGTGACGGATGTTGCCGGTATCAATAATGCCCAGGTTTGTGTTGGCGGCATATTGACATCCGAGTTATCCGAAAAATTTGAAGTCAGAAAAGTTCCCGGTTTATTTATAACCGGTGAAATTATAAATGTTACCGGTAAATGCGGCGGTTATAATTTACAATGGGCCTTTACCAGTGGCGCAATTGCAGGAGAAGCTTCATGCTGTTAGTTAATCAAATAAAACTACAAATTGATTATACTTATAACGACTTAAAGGCAAAAACCGCATCAATACTTAAAGTATTCGAAGATGAAATCAACAATATTACCATTGATAAAATCAGTATAGATGCCCGTAAAAAGCCGGATATTTTTCTTGTAATATCCGCTATTGTTGATGTCAAAAACGAAAATTCAGTATTAAAACGTATAAGTTCAGGTCAGGTATATAAATACGAGCCTGTAGTTTATAATCCTAAGGTTACAGGCACAAATGAACTGATAAATCGTCCCTGTATTATCGGAGCCGGTCCCTGTGGCCTGTTTGCAGCCTATTACCTTGCAAAATACGGTTATAAACCCATCGTGCTTGAGCGTGGCTTTGACATTGAATCAAGAACAAATGATGTTGAGGAGTTCTTTTTAACAGGAAAGCTTAAAAGAAACTCAAATGTTCAGTTTGGTGAAGGTGGTGCCGGCGCTTTTTCCGATGGCAAATTAAACACTTTGGTTAAAGACAAAGAAGGCCGCAACAAAGAGGTATTAAAGCTGTTTGTGGAATGCGGTGCCAATGAAAACATTTTAACCGATGCAAAACCTCATATCGGTACGGATATCCTGGTTACAGTAGTTAAAAACATAAGAGCCAAAATCATTTCTATGGGTGGTGAATTTAGGTTTAATGCTGAAGTAACGGACTTCGAATTTAAAGAAAACCGATTATCGGCAGTTATTGTTAATGGTCTCATTAACATTCCCTGTTCGGTATGTGTGCTGGCAATCGGGCACAGCGCAAGAAATACTTTCGAAATGCTTTATGACAAGGGTGTCAGCATGCGGCAAAAGGATTTTGCCGTTGGCCTTAGAGTTGAGCATCCCCAAAAACTGATTAACAAAGCTGCTTACGGAGACGACGAGAAGCTTTGGAACAAGCTCCCCACCGCTTCATATAAGCTTACTTATCATGCAGAGAACGGAAGAGGTGTTTATTCTTTTTGCATGTGTCCCGGTGGATATGTGGTTAATGCTTCCTCCGAGCCCCAGAGAACCTGTGTAAACGGCATGAGTTACAACAAACGTGACGGAAAGCACGCCAATTCAGCAATTATTGTAAGTGTCACAAGGGATGATTTTAACAGTGCACATCCCTTAGCCGGAATGTATTTTCAAAGAAACCTGGAAGAAAAAACCTTTAACATCGGAAAGGGTGCCATCCCGGTTGAATACTACGGTGATTTCAAAAGAGAAATTAATACCGGACTTTCCGATTTGACTGATTTGGATCCTAATAAGATTTTCTTAGAAACACCTGAATGCAAGGGACAATACCTGTTTTCAAGCCTTGCCGATATAATGCCTCGAGAATGCAGCACTGCATTCGTGGAAGCAATGGAATATTTTAACAAAATTATCCCCGGCTTTAACAACGACACAACTATACTAAGCGCCATAGAAAGCCGAACCTCATCACCTGTCAGGATTAACAGAAATGACAGTTTTGAAAGCGAAAATATTTCAGGATTATATCCGGCCGGCGAAGGTGCAGGATATGCCGGTGGCATAATGAGCGCAACAATGGATGGCATGAAGGTATTTGAAGCAATTGCTTTAAAATACAAACCCATAGAATGCTAACTAATAAATCCAATGATTCAATAAAGAGAGTTGAGAAAAAAACATGAACATGGAAGAAAAAATAAAAAGAATCAATGAATTATATCATCTGTCCAAGGAAAGAGAATTAACCGAGAGCGAAAAAAACGAACAGGCCCAGCTTAGAAAAGACTACATCGCATCCGTAAAGGCCAACCTTAAGGTTCAGCTCGATAATATGGAAGTAGAAGATGAAAACGGCAACAAAATGGATATCAGGTCCTATAATGCATCATTAAAGAGCAAATAGTATAACAATATATGAGGTCATATTTGTATGGACAAAAAAATAATAAGATCCGAATTATTATCAAAAAGAGACTTGTTATCCTCCGATAAATGGAGTGAATATTCCAAAACCATAGAAAAAAACATTTTAAAAAGCAATATTTACAAAAATTGCAAAAAGCTATTGGTTTATATGGATTTTCACGGTGAAGTAGGCACCATGTCATTGATTGAAGAAGCACTTCTTAACGGCAAAGAGGTATATTTACCAAAGGTACACGAAGGCTTTAACGAAGCCAGAATGGACTTTTATAAAATATCCTCTACATTTGAACTTGTTGCCGGATATAAGGGAATAATGGAACCTATTTCAAATCCTTCAACCTGTTTTGATTATGAAAATTCAGATAAAGAAGGACTTCTTATGCTTGTACCCGGTGTGGCTTTCGATAATAAAGGTCATAGACTTGGTTACGGCAAAGGTTATTATGATAAATACCTTGCAGATAAAGAAAAAATACTGACAATCGGATTGTGTTTCTCTCTTCAGGTTTTGGATGAAATCCCTACCGAAGATACAGATATAACCCTGGACTACATTGTTAACGAAAAAACCTCAGTCGAAGAAATAAATACATTTACTAAATAAGGAACTAAAAAGATATGCCCAACAGCGAAGAATTGCTTCAACAGGAATATGTTGAAAAGCTCAAAAAATTAATAGAAGCAAAAGAACAGGAACTTGGACGCAAATTAACCTGTCAGGTAACCACCTTCGGTTGTCAGATGAATGCCAGAGACTCTGAAAAGCTTCTTGGTATATTACTTGCGGTAGGTTTTACAGAAACTACTGAAGATAATGCTGATTTTGTTATATACAACACCTGTACCGTTCGTGATAATGCGAATCAGCGTGTTTTTGGACGTTTAGGCGCCCTTAAACCCTATAAAAAAGCCAATCCAAATATGAAAATCGGTTTATGCGGTTGTATGATGCAGGAACCGACAGTAATTGAAAAGCTTAAAAAGAGCTACAATTATGTGGATTTAATATTCGGTACTCACAACATTTTCTGTTTTGCCAAGCTTTTATATGAAATATATACCGAAAACAGGCAGATTATTGATATATGGGAATCAACCGACAAAATAGTGGAAGATTTACCCATTGAGCGAAAATATAAATTCAAATCCGGAATCAATATTATGTTTGGCTGCAACAACTTCTGCAGCTATTGTATTGTTCCTTACGTAAGAGGTCGCGAACGCAGTCGTAAGCCCCAGGATATCATCGATGAAATCAAAGGACTGGTAGCTGATGGTGTTGTGGAAATTATGCTTCTTGGCCAGAATGTTAATTCCTACGGCAAAAATCTTGAAGAGCCTGTTTCTTTTGCAGAGCTTTTAAAACAGGTTGAGGCAATAGAGGGGCTTAAAAGAATCCGTTTTATGACGTCTCATCCCAAGGATTTATCCGACGATTTAATAGAAGTTTGCGCAAATTCCACCAAGATTTGTAAGCATATTCACCTGCCCCTCCAGTCCGGTTCATCAAGAATTCTTGGTGAAATGAATCGACGCTACGACAAAGAAAAATACTTAAACCTTGTAGAAAAAATCAGAAAAGCGATTCCGGACATTTCCATTACAACCGACATCATTGTCGGTTTTCCCGGAGAGACCTACGAGGATGTTTTGGAAACAGTGGATGTTATTAACAAGGCCGGCTTCGATAATGCCTTTACGTTTATATATTCCAAGCGAACCGGTACTCCCGCAGCCTCAATGCCCAATCAGGTGGACGAGGAAACTGTTAAGAAACACTTTGACCTTGTATTAAAAACGGTTCAGGACAAGGCAAAAGAAAGAACCTCCCGCTTTATGGGTTCAACACAGGAGATTCTTGTTGAAGAAGTAAACGAAAACGATCCCAACATGATGGATGGACGTATGAGTTCCAATACCGTTGTTCATTTTAACGGTACACCGGATATGATTGGTTCTATTGTTAAGGTTAAACTGACTGAGTTTCACGGTTTCTACTATACCGGTGAATTAATCCAATAATTTATAAAAGGAAATAACAAAAATGGCTGAATATACGCCAATGATGCAGCAATATCTTGAAACAAAAAAACAATATTCCGACTGTATTCTTTTTTACAGATTAGGCGACTTTTATGAAATGTTCTTCGAAGATGCCGAGATTGCAGCCAAAGAACTGGAGCTTACATTAACAGGCAAATCCTGCGGTCAGGAGGAACGTGCACCTATGTGCGGTATTCCTTTTCATGCCGTAGACAATTATCTTAACAGGCTTGTAAATAAGGGCTATCGTGTTGCTATCTGCGAGCAGACCGAAGATCCTAAATTTGCCAAAGGCCTTGTCAAAAGAGAAGTAACAAGGATTGTTTCAAGAGGCACCAATCTCGATACAAACTCCATAGACAGTTCCGAGAACAGTTTTCTTATGTGTATTGTATATCTTGATAACGGCTCGGGAATAAGTGTTGTTGATATTACTACAGGTGATTTTTTTGCCACTGAAGTAAAGGATATCAGAGGAATAATCGACGAAATAAACAGATATTCACCTAAAGAAATCGTGTGTAATGATGCTTTTTTAATGTCGGATTTTCCCTTTGATGTATTAAAAAGCAAAAACGATTTAATATATTCTGCAATTTCATCCCATTATTTTGATGAACGGGAAGCATTAAAAACAATCAAATCACATTTTAATGTAAATTCAATAGAAGGTCTTGGACTTCTTGATTATAAAAATGCCACTTTGGCCGCAGGAGCTGTGCTTTCATTCCTGTATGAAACCCAAAAGACCGCCTTATCTAACCTTACCAATATAAGACCCTACGAATCCGGAAGCTTTATGCACCTTGATTCGGCTACCCGAAGAAACCTAGAGCTTACCGAGACCATGCGCGAGAAAAACAAACGCGGTTCCTTATTATGGGTTTTGGACAAAACAAAAACCGCTATGGGTGGGCGATTGCTCAGAAGCTATATCGAACAGCCCCTGCTTGACATAAACGAAATGCGCAGTCGACTGGATTTCATTGAAGAACTTTGCAATTCTTCGGTATCAAGAGATGAAATGAGGGAATATCTTCAGGGTGTATACGACCTTGAAAGATTACTGGGCCGTATTGCATACAAAACTGCCAATGCCAGAGATTTAATAGCCTTTAAAAATTCTCTGTATTTACTGGGTCCCACAAAGCAGGTATTGAGCGATTTTAATTCTGAACTTGCCCGGGATATATATGATCAGTTGGATGCTTTAGGTGACATTTACCAGCTTATTAATGATGCAATAGTTGAAGAGCCTCCCCTGACCGTTAAGGAGGGCGGCATTATTAAAGACGGTTACATGGAAGATGTTGACCATTTCAGAAAAGCAAAAACCGAAGGTAAAAACTGGCTTCTTGAGCTTGAAAATAAAGACCGGGAAAGAACAGGCATAAAAAACCTTAAAATTAAATACAATAAAGTGTTTGGTTATTACTATGAGGTTACAAATTCCTTTCTTCACCTGGTACCCGAAAATTATATCAGGAAGCAGACACTGGTAGGTGCCGAACGTTATACCACACCAGAGCTTAAGGAGATGGAAGATACCATACTTAATGCCGAGGATAAGCTTTACGGCCTTGAATACGAAGTATTTTGTAATATTCGTGATTCAATTGCAGCCAAGGTAGATCGTATATACCGTACAACAAAGGCAATTGCAAGGCTTGATGTTTTTGCTTCCCTTTCTTTTGTGGCGCAAAAGAATCACTATGTGCGTCCTAAGCTCAACGAAAAAGGTGAAATTAAAATAACCGATGGTCGCCATCCCGTTGTTGAAATGCTTATGGACGGCGGATTATTTATTCCTAACAATACTTATCTTGATAATTCAAAGAATACAATTGCCATCATAACCGGTCCCAATATGGCCGGAAAATCAACCTATATGAGACAGGTTGCATTAATAGTTCTGATGGCTCAGATAGGCTCATATGTGCCTGCAAAAGAAGCTAATATAGGTATTGTAGACCGACTGTTTACACGAGTTGGTGCGTCGGATGATTTGGCCAGCGGTCAAAGTACTTTCATGGTTGAAATGAACGAAGTTGCCAATATACTACGAAACGCCACATCCAGATCCCTTCTGATTCTTGATGAAATAGGCCGCGGAACATCTACCTTTGATGGACTTAGTATTGCCTGGGCAGTAATAGAGCATATCAGCAACAAAAAAATCCTTGGAGCAAAAACACTGTTTGCTACTCATTACCATGAACTTACCGAGCTGGAAGGTAAGATGAGTAATGTAAACAATTTTTGTATAGCCGTTAAGGAAAACGGTGATGATATTGTTTTCCTAAGAAAAATCGTTAAAGGCGGTGCCGATCGTTCATACGGTATTCAGGTTGCACGACTGGCAGGTATTCCGGACATTGTTCTTAACCGTGCAAAAGAAATTGCCGAGCAGATATCCGACAACGATATAACCGAAAAAATACAAAGCATACAAATTAACGTAAAAAATTCTGATGATAAATCAAAAAACAAAAAAACAGAAGAAGATGAAAATCAAATGTCACTGTTTGATACCGTTACGGACGCTGATATTATCGATGACCTTCTTTCTCTTGATTTATCAAACATGACACCCCTTGATGCCCTGAACAATTTATCAAGGCTTCAAAATAAGCTTAATAACCGCTGGTAATTACAGAAAGGATTCACATGGCTGATATTCTTTTGCTGGACAACACAACTATCGACAAAATAGCTGCAGGCGAAGTTGTGGAGCGTCCCGTCAATGTTGTAAAAGAACTTGTGGAAAACTCAATAGACGGTAAGGCCACCATAATTAATATTGAAATTAAAAATGGCGGACAGGATCTGATCAGAATAACTGACAACGGTGTCGGAATTAAATCTACCCAGGTTCAGACTGCATTTTTAAGGCATGCCACCAGTAAACTTACAAATATATCCGATTTTGAATCATTAAATTCTTTAGGTTTCAGAGGTGAAGCACTTTCCAGTATAAGCGCGGTATCAAAAACCGAAATGATTACCAAAACTGAGGATTCATTACTTGGCACACACATATCCATTGAAGGTGGTAAAGTAACGGAAATAGCCGAGGTTGGTGCGCCAAACGGTACTACCGTAATAGTGCGTCAGCTGTTTTACAATACACCTGCCCGCAAAAAGTTTTTAAAAAGTAATGCATCCGAAGCTTCAAAAATCGAAGAACTAATCGAGAAAATAGTATTAAGTCATCCGGATATTTCTTTTTCTTTTATAAACAACGGAAAAACAAAAATTTCCACCAGTGGTAACGGAAATCTAAAAGATGTTGTTTATAATTTATTTGGAAAAGATATTTACGACCGACTTTTGGAAGTAAAGCTAAACGATACTTCAATCGGCATTCACGGCTTTATTACCCGTCCCGAATACAACTTGGGAACCAGGGAAGGAGAAATATTCTTTGTAAACAACAGACTGGTTGGTTCAAGAGAACTGTCTATTGCTGTTGAACAGGGATTTCATGGTTTCTTAATGCAGCATCGTTTTCCTTTTGCCATTTTATTTATTGATGTTGCGCCAAGCTTTGTAGATGTTAATGTACACCCTCAAAAGGCTGAAATTCGATTTAGTGATATTCAGTTTATTACCGAAACGCTTACAGCAGCTATCATAAGCACCCTTAAAGAGCCGGAACTTATAACCGCTGTTAAAGGTGAGGATTTTGGTGAAATTAATGACAGTTCGGTTGATTCAGTTAATGCTTTAAATAACTGTGCTGCAAGCAATATTGATAATACAAAGAATGAACCTGTTGTAAAAGAGTATGTCAAAACTTATACAACTAATAATTCATATAACATTGATGATGACGATGATGACAATGATAACACCGAATGCACAAATGATTTAATTGACACAATTGTCACCGCAAACACAAGACCTCTTGAACCTTTTGAAACAACCAGACAGGCTCAAAAGGTGCAAAATGAAGTTCCCCTTGAGTCATCAATACCTGAGTATCGTCAGGAAAATATGTTTGAAAACAGGCTTATTGATGATAAACCCTTGAAAAACTATAAGGTTATTGGTCAAATATTTGAAACCTATTGGTTAATAACCCTTGATGACACCTTATACATAGTCGATCAGCATGCTGCTCATGAAAAAGTAAATTATGAACGATTATTAAAGTCATTTTTAAACAGTGAAGAAGCCCCGACCCAATATATTAATCCTCCTATGATTATGAACTTAACCAGAGGAGAGGAGGCCGTTCTTTCTGACAACTTCAACCTGTTTTCAAAAATAGGATTTGAAATAGAAGAGTTCGGTGACAGAAGCTACGCAATACGTGGAATTCCCGTAGAACTCTACGGAAACACTGCTGATGATATGTTTAAGCGTCTTTTATTTGAGCTTAATGAACACGAGAAAATAAAACAGCCCGAAGTAATACTTGAAAAACTGGCATCCATGTCATGTAAGGCCGCCATAAAAGGTGGAATGCGTATTTCACACGAAGAAATGAACGAATTAATGAAACAGCTTATGGAGATTGACAATCCATATCACTGTCCCCACGGACGACCTGTTTTTATCAGTATTACGAAATATGAACTGGAAAAGAAATTTAAGCGAATAGTATAATCATGACTCCTTTAGTTATTATTTCAGGCCCAACGGCCGCCGGAAAAACAAAATTATCAATTCGACTGGCCAAATTAATCGGTGGAGAAATCATTTCTGCCGATTCCATGCAGGTATATAAAGGGATGGATATAGGCTCTGCAAAAATAACAACAGAAGAAATGGAGGATGTCCCCCATTATCTTATTGATATCCTGGATCCCTTTGATGAGTTTAATGTTGCCGCCTTTAAAACCTATGCAAAAGAAGCTATTGATACAATAATCAGTCATGGTCATATTCCTATAATCGTGGGAGGAACCGGCTTTTACATTCAGGCGGTTCTCTACGATATTGATTTTGAACAAAGTAGTGGTGAAATAAGCGAGTTTCGACGTAAACTCGAAGAAGAAGTTGCAAAAAAAGGCCCTGATTCAATTTACCAAAGGTTAATGGACGTTGATCCCGAAAGCGCAAGGATAATTCATAAAAACAATATCAAAAGAGTTATTCGAGCACTTGAATACTACGAAGAAACCGGCGAAAAAATCAGTTCCCACAACGAACAGATGCACTTAAATGAATCACCCTATAATTTTGCTTATTTTGTGTTAACAAAAGAAAGAGAAAACCTTTATGCCGGAATAGACAGGCGCGTTGATATTATGATTGAAAATGGACTTGTTGATGAAGTTAAGGCACTTAAAAATCGTGGTTTATCTCGAAACAACATTTCCATGCTTGGCCTTGGGTATAAAGAAATTCTTGACTATCTAGACGGAAAAACAAGCCTTGATGAAGCTGTTTATATAATAAAAAGAGATACCCGTCATTTTGCCAAAAAGCAGCTCACCTGGTTCAGACGCGAAAAAGAAGTTACTATGATTAATAAAGACAATTATTCAGGCGAAGATGAAATACTGTCATTTATGCTTGATTCATTAAAGGAGAAGAAAATAGTAAATGAATAACAACTTACTTTCTTTTTACCGCCAATACGGAATCGATGAATCCGTGTACTCATTGGGAGAAAAAGTATTATCCCGATGCAGGGACAGATTCGAACAAATTGATAAAATAGCCGAATATAATCAGTTGAAAATATTGAAGGCTTTTAGGGAATGTCACGTCAGCGAAGCATGCCTTAACGGAACAACAGGCTATGGCTATGGTGACATCGGTCGTGAAACCCTTGAAAAAGTCTATGCTACCGTATTTGGTGCCGAAGATGCTTTAGTTCGTCCCCAAATCACCTGCGGAACCCACGCCCTGTCACTGGCTCTTATGAGCAATTTAAGACCGGGAGACGAGCTTCTTAGCCCCGTAGGCAAGCCCTACGATACAATGGAAGAAGTAATCGGCATAAGACCTTCAAAAGGCTCCCTGGCCGAATATGGTATCACATATAAGCAGGTTGACCTTTTGGAAGGTGACCGTTTTGATTATGATGGCATAAAAAATGCCATTAACGATCGAACCCGATTAATTGCTATTCAGCGTTCAAAGGGCTATCAGACAAGAAAAACCTTTTCTGTTTCCGAAATTGCAGAGCTAATCAAATTTGTTAAAGATATTAAGCCCGATGTACTTGTTATGGTTGATAACTGTTACGGAGAATTTACCGAGTTAACGGAGCCTTCACAATATGGTGCCGATATGATGGTAGGTTCACTTATTAAAAACCCCGGCGGCGGTCTTGCACCTATCGGCGGATATATTGTCGGTTCCAAAGAATGTATTGAAAATGCCGCATACAGGCTTACAAGCCCCGGTCTTGGAAAAGAAGTCGGTGCTTCATTAAATGTATTAAGATCACTTTATCAGGGATTCTTTTTATCGCCTACTGTAACCGCAAGCGCACTTAAAGGAGCAATTTTCGCTGCAGGAATATACGAACAGCTGGGCTTTAAATGTGTACCTTCTTTTGACGAAGAACGTCATGACATTATTCAGGCAGTAACCTTTAACGACCCCGATAAATTGATTGCATTTTGCGAGGGTATTCAATATGCTTCCCCCGTTGACTCATATGTGGCTCCCGAACCCTGGGACATGCCCGGTTATGACTCAAAGGTTATAATGGCCGCAGGCACTTTTGTATCCGGTGCCAGCATTGAATTATCTGCCGATGGCCCCTTAAGAGAGCCTTATGCCGCATATTTTCAGGGTGGCATTACATGGCCTCATGTAAAAATCGGCATACTCAATTCAGTTCAGCAGTTGCTTAATAAGAAGCTTATAAATATATAAGTATTACAATATTCTTAAATTTGATTTATAAGTTTAAATAACACAAAATATATGATAAAATTATTATTCGGAAATGATTATTATATCCGGAGGAGATAAATGAACAGTCATTCATTTGGTATAGACTTAGGTACCAGTAATATTAAAATATACAATCATCTTGATGACAGCATTCTTATCGAAAAGAATATGATTGCCATCCAAAACAAAAAGAATATCTTTGCATATGGTGATTCCGCTTTTGAAATGTACGAAAAGGCCCCCGGAAATATCGTTATTTCTTATCCGTTAAGTAATGGTGTAATCGCTGATATCAAAAATATGGAAGTGCTGATTAACTTTTTCATGAATGATATTATGAAAAAAGATGTTAAGCCCGGCGATTTCTATATTTCGGTTCCCACCGATATTACCGAGGTAGAAAAGCGTGCTTTCTATGATCTGATTAAAGAATCCGAGGTTAAAGCCCGTCGCATTATGGTAGTTGAAAAAGCTTTGGCTAACGGTCTTGGAATGGATATAGACGTAAAAAATGCTCAGGGTGTTTTAATCGTTGATGTCGGTTATGAAACAACCGACATTTCCATCATTTCTCTTGGCGGTATCGTTATAAGCCGAATGATTAAATGCGGTGGACTTACTTTTGACGAAACCATTAAAAACGTTATCAGAAATGAACTCTGCCTTTATGTTGGCGGAAAAACCTCCGAAAGCGTAAAAATGCAGCTTCGTGAGCTTGAAATGCAAAACAAGGATGCCGTTGTTTACGGAAGAGATATTGTAACAGGTCTTCCTGTTGAGCGTAATATAGCCACAAAGAAAATCGACGAGGTACTTCTTGATAACTTTAATACCATCGTTGACAATGTAAAAATTGTACTTGAAAGAACTCCTCCCGAATTATCTGCCGATATTTACAGAAACGGTATATTCCTTACCGGTGGCGGAAGCCTTGTAAATCATCTTGCAGAGACAATCGAAAAGGGTACCGGACTTAAGGTAAATCATGCCGAAGATCCTCTTTCAAGTGTAGCATTGGGCCTTTCAAAAGTTATTAATAACGAAAATTATGCCTCTGTTGCATATTCCATAGAAGGAATGGGTAGATGAGTCCTATAGTAAAGCCAAAAAGGGAGAAATTTACTTTGCCGGGTAAATTACTCCTTTTTATTTTAACAATTATATGTTGTCTGTTAATGATTCTTACTTTTACAACAGATATTTTCAACCGACCGCTTAATTATGCTGTGGGTTATGTTATTGTGCCTTATCAGAAGGGTATATCATCCATCGGAAGCTTCTTTTCCGACAAAAAAGAGGCCCTGGTAAATGTAAGAGATCTGATAAATGAAAATCAAAGGTTAAGAGATCAGCTTGCAGAGCTTGAGGACGAAAACACAAAGCTGATGCAGGATAAATACGAGCTTAATACACTAAGAGAATTGTATGAGCTTGATCAAACCTACGAAAGCTATGAAAAAATCGGTGCAAACGTTATATACAAAGACTCCGGCAACTGGTTCTCAAGCTTCATCATAGACAAAGGCTACAAAGACGGAATAACCCCTGATATGAATGTTATTTGCGGAAACGGTCTTGTTGGTAAAATATCCGTAGTCGGTCCTAACTGGAGTAAGGTTTCATCAATTATTTCGGATAACAGCAATGTAAGTTCCACAATATTAAAATCTCAGGATAACATTATTGTTTCCGGAAGCCTTGAAAATATCAAAAACGGTGTAATCAACTTTTCACAGCTTATAGATGATGATAATAAAGTATCCGTAGGGGATAAGATTGTAACCAGTGACATCAGCGATAAATATCTTCCGGGCATTCTGATTGGATATATCAATGAAATCAATGCAGATCCCAACAATCTTACCAAGTCCGGAACCATTGTTCTGGCAGTTGACTTTGAGCATATTGATGAAGTGCTGATTATTACCAAGCTTAAGCAATATGTATCCGATGAAGATATCGAAAACGGCTATAACTCATTAACCTATTCAGAGGATGCAATAAACGAAGCAGAAGAGTCTGATGAGGAGGAGCCTTAATGAAGAGATTTCTCATCACCTTTTTTGCAATTATCACATTGTTTGTTTTGCAGGGAACCTTTTTTAAAGCCTTTGCTTTCGGAAATACCGTTCCCAATTTACTTATTATTCTTACAGTATCCGTAAGCCTTATGAGGGGAGATAAGGCCGGTATACTGACAGGTTTCTTTTCCGGCCTGCTTCTGGATATTTTTTCCGGACCCGCAATAGGATTGTATGCCCTTATTTATATGTATATCGGCTATGCCAACGGCGGTTTTTCCAAAATCTTTTTTCCCGAAGATATAAAACTCCCCATGATTATGATTATATTAAGTGATTTCATATACGGAATGTGTGTATACTCACTTTTATTCCTGTTAAGAGGTCGTACGGATTTTTCTTTTTACTTGAGGAAAATCATTATTCCCGAATGTATATATACAATAATGGTAACACTGGTGCTGTATCCCCTTATTTTGTATATAGAAAAAAAGTTAAAAAATGCAGAGATAAGAAAGGCAAGAAAATTTGTTTCATAAATGGAAAGAATATTTTCTTAGTTTAATAACATCTCGTGTCCTTTATCTGATGGTAATATTTGTTGTCCTGTTTATGATTCTTGTGAACAGACTGTTTACCATGCAAATTGTTGAAGGTGAATCCTACTTAAACAGTTTTGACGTAAAAAGCAAAAAGGAGCGAACAATAGACGCCGCAAGAGGTAATATATATGACCGAAACGGCGTTCTTTTGGCATATAATGAATTAGCATATTGCGTTAAAATAGAAGATGTATATGAATCCGGCAAATCAAAAAACGAAAAGCTTAATTCAACAATACTCAGAACTATAGCAATAATCGAAGAAAACGGTGACAATTTGTCCACCGATTTCAAAATATATGTTGACGATTACAACAGATACCAGTATTCAGTAACCGGAAATCGTTTACAGCGATTTAAAGCCGATGTATATGGCTATGCCTATATAGATCATATGACCTATGCCGAATCATCCTCCACAGCCGAAGAGATGATGACATTTTTAACATCATCCGACAAATATAATGTTGATATTGAAAATCTGTCAAAAGAGACTGTATTAAAGCTTATAAGTATTCGCTACGCAATGAGCGCAAATACTTATCAAAAATATATTGCAACCACAATAGCCACCAATGTCTGTGAAAAGACAGTAGCTGTCATAATGGAGAATTCAGATATTCTTCAGGGCGTAACAATCGCCGAAGACACAATAAGAGTCTATCCTACCGGAGTATATACTTCACAGATTATAGGCTATACCGGTAAAGTATCTTCCGATGAACTTGAAGAATTAAAGGCAATAGATGACACCTATGCATCCAGCGATATTGTCGGAAAAACCGGAATTGAAGCAAGCCAGGAAACCATTTTACATGGACGAAAGGGATCCGAAACCGTATATGTAGATACCATGGGTAAGGTTATTTCCTCCGAAAACTATATTTCACCCGAGGCCGGAAATAATCTGTATCTAACGATAGACAGTCAGCTGCAGGAAGACGTATATCATATTTTGGAGCAGAAACTTGCCGGTCTATTGCTTAAGAAAATCATAAATGCAAAAGAATATATTCCCGGAGAGCATGCTACTTCAGCTGACATATTAATTCCAATATATGATGTTTATATTTCTTTGTTTAACAACGCAGTAATTGATATAAATCATCTTTCAAGCGAAGAAGCTTCAGATAATGAAAGAATCGTATATACTGCATTTTTAAACAAAAAAGCCGAGGTAATTGACCGTTTAAACAGTGAACTGACCGATAAAAATACTCCATACAAAAAGCTCAATGTTCAGTGGCAGGTATATGAAAACTATGTTGAAGATATTCTGCTTAACAGTGGTATACTGGTTGACTCATTAATTGACCGCAACGACGAGGTATATAAAAGCTGGGCTATTGATGAAACCATATCACTTGGTGAATATATCAAATATGCCATTTCACAAAGCTGGATAGAAACTTCTTTACTAAACCTTGATAATCCTTACTCGGAATCTCAGGAAATATTTGATGAAATTATTTCTGTAATAAACAAAGAATTATCCGAGGATGAAGCCTTTGATAAAATTTTATATAAATATATCGCCAAAGAAGACCGCATTAAAGCCAGGGTTATATGCAGTATATTAATCGACCAGGGTATCGTTGAATTGGATGAAAGTGAATTAAAGGCCTGGAACAGCGGAAAAACAAGTGCATTCTCATTTATGATAACGAGAATCGAAAATCTTGATATAACTCCTGCCCAATTGGCCCTCGATCCTTATTCGGCATCCTGTGTTATTTGCGATGTTAATACAGGAGATGTCCTGGCACTAGTGTCATATCCAAGCTATGATAACAATTATCTGGCAAACGGTGCAGATTCGGCCTATTTGAAAAAGATAAATGCTGATTTATCCACTCCATTGATTAATTATGCTACACAGCAGCGAACCGCTCCCGGTTCAACCTTTAAAATGGTTTCTGCCACCGCAGGTTTAAAAGAAGGAATCGTAAACAAAAATACACTAATAACCTGTTTAGGTTCCTTTACCGAAATAACCGATACTCACAACTGCTGGGTTTATCCCGGAAGACATGGAGCAATCAATCTGTCTACCGCAATACAAAAATCCTGTAACTATTATTTCTACACCGTAGGTTACAGATTAAGTTTGGATGAAAACAATCAGTATAATACAAATCTTGGTATTGAAAAGCTTAC
>JAZUJC010000044.1:0-3190 GCA_045642625.1 Lachnospiraceae bacterium | reverse complement strand
ACCGAAAATGCAACAGGAAATATTATTATCGGTTCCGGTACTGTTTCCAGTAAGTTTACCGGACATAGTGTATGTTTTATCGGTGGTGTCAGCGGTGATGTTAATATCGATATATCCCATGCAAGTGTTAATCTGCATGGTGAAGGCGACATTATAACCGGATTTGGTACGAGGGACAGTGAGGCTAAATTATCGATTAAGGAATGTGCGGTTGAGCTTACCATCAACGCAGCAACACCTCTTGGAATCGGTGCAAAAGAAAAAGAAATTATGTATATCGGTCCCGGTAAAAACTTCGTCATTAACGGAGACATCTCGGAAATATATGATTATTTGTAAAAATACCGGATTAAGAAGTCTGAGCGATCAGGCTTCTTTTTTTGTGCAAGGAATCGATTTTAAAAAAGTCTATATTCTAAGAAATGTTAAGACAGTTTAAGATGTTGTTAACTCTATTGAAGCTCCCAAATCATTATGCAAATATGGTGTAAAGGAGGTAGACATGAGTAAACAGATAATAAGTTGCCCGGATTATTCAATCAAGAGCGGAACTGTTTTTGATGGAAATGAATTAAAGGGAAGCAGGGGGAAAGATGTATCAGATATTATTGTGTGACGACGAAGAAGATATTATTTATGCGCTGAAAATATATTTAAAGAAATCTGAGTATATTATTTTTGAAGCGCATAATGGCGAAGAGGCAATCGAAATCCTAAAAAAAGAAAAAATTGATTTGCTGCTGCTGGATTTGATGATGCCCGTAAAAGACGGGTTGACCGCAATGAAAGAAATAAGAGCATTTAGCAATGTTCCAATTATTTTGCTTACCGCGAAAAGCGAAAGGCTTGATCAGGTAACGGGATTTGAGGAGGGTGCAGATGATTATATTACAAAGCCCTTTGATCCCGTTGATGTACAGGCCAGAGTGTCCGCCCAGCTTCGAAGATATACCAGCCTTGGCAGCAAACCGGTTTTGGGGGATGCCATAACAGTTGGTGGCATAGAATTGGATGACAGTCAGAAAATCTGCCTGATAAACGGTGAAGAAGTGGCGTTAACATTTTCGGAATATGAGATATTAAAGCTTCTAATGAAGAACCCAGGAAAATGCTTTGCCCCTGCAGATATTTATGAAAAGGTATGGAATGAAACAGTGCCCGGCTGCGAAAGAGCAGTATCGGTGCATATCAGACATTTGCGTGAAAAAATAGAGACAGATCCCGCTAATCCCAGGTACCTAAAAACCGTTTGGGGTCAGGGATACTGTGTTCTCGGTAAGGAGGTTCAATGAACAAATTAAAACAATTTATTGTCAGTATAGCCCTGTCTATCCTAATGTTGTTAAGCTTAGGCTTTGTTCTTTGGTTTGGCGGTATTTCTGCAGATAGAGTGACCGGTGGAAAACTGATGGAATATTTTCATAAAACAAACTTATATATTGCTGAAGATGCAGAGAGAATTATAGCAAACAGGCTTTATGAAATGGTTAGGGAGGAAGACTATAATGCAATTCGGGATTATGCAAAAGAATATGGTTTTTCCTTTAGTATAAGCCTGCTTAGCGGTAGGTCTGTCATTAATAATATGAGTTCCAAAGATGTATATAGGTCAGAGTGCAAATTTTATTATTATTCCCCGGATGAATTGGAAGATTCTTCCGACGGTATGTATTCAGAATCATTTTTTATTAAAGTAATAAAGCCTCAAAAGGAATTGTCGAGGGAAACCGTTTTTATGACAAACTCCTTTTTTTACTTTTATGACAGGTTGTATTTTGCTATTCCATTGGCTCTTATCGCGATTGCCCTTTTGTGGGTAAGCCTATATATGCTCTTAATTAATGCATCGGTATTATACAAAGTGTGCACTGCAGTTTTTGTTGTGGGTGCGTTAGAGAGCTTCATAATAATGAATTATTGCGGCGACTATTCTTCCATGCTGATAAAGGGCCTGATTATAGAGAAAATTGCCTTGCTGGGTGTTCTTTGTTTCTACCTGGTTCATTTAAGGAAACTTCAGGCTGAGGTGAAGAGAATAGGCGATATAGACTGGACAGGAGAGGATGAAGAGTGGAAATATCCCATTTCCATGAGACCCTTTGCCAATGACATAAGCTGTGCATCCGTTAATTTAAAGGCCGCAGTTTCGGAGAAAATAAAGAGTGAGAGGCTGAAAACAGAGCTTATATCAAATGTGTCCCACGACATTAAGACTCCGCTGACTTCAATTATTAATTTTTCTGATTTAATCAGGAAAGAGCAGTCGGATAACGAAAATATTACGGAATATGCAGAGCATCTGTACAATCAGTCCATTCGTATGAAGGATATGATGGAGGCTTTGATTGAGGCTACAAAGGCTTCAAACGGAGCAGTGGAGATAAACAAAGTTCCATGTAATGTTGAGACTCTTCTTGATCAGTGTGTTGTGGAGTACGAAGCAAAGCTTGAAAAGAACGGCATTATATTGGTAAAAAATCCTGTTCGGGAAGAAATGGTGGTATCAGCAGATGTGAATGCACTAAGCAGGATATTCGATAATCTTCTTACAAACATATGCAAATACGGTATGCCGGGAAGCAGAGCATATATTGATGCCGAAAGAATGGACGATAATGTGGTGATTTCTTTTAAAAATGTATCAAAAGAGGCGATAAATATATCACCCGAAGAGTTAAAAGAACGGTTCGTGCGGGGGGATATTTCAAGACATTCAGAGGGACACGGTCTTGGCTTATCAATTGTACACAGTTTGATGGAATTAATGGATGGAAGGCTTGAGCTTGCAGCCGTTTCGGATTTGTTTGAAGCTAAGCTTATATTCCCGATTGAAAAATAGAGGTTCTTTTGCCGATTACTATTGCAAAGCTTTGCTGATTAATGATAAATATATGTAGACACATACACCTTGTCCCGCCGTTTCGGTTCAAAAATCAGAGCATTTAAAAAGAGAATCGGTTTGGCGCGTTAATTGAGGGAATAATGATACTATTAAACGATTATTTATTTACAGGGGATACAGTTCTTAAAATATTGCAGAAATACTCGGGAGACCTCAAGCAGAATGCATTGAGTACCCACAATCCCATTGATTTGGTGCACTGTAATTTCCTACTACAGCAAATAGAAATACTTGAGCACAATGACTTTTTGACTTCTCAGTCTCAAAGAATCAGGGAATTGTACAAGC
>JAZUJC010000043.1:0-6321 GCA_045642625.1 Lachnospiraceae bacterium | reverse complement strand
TCCAGACATTATTCTGACGATACTCCCGTACGATTTGATGTGATTTCCATAGTAAATTCAGAGATTACTCATATAAAACACGCTTTTGAATATGTAGACAGGTAGTTTTTGCTTAAATTAATATTTTTTTAAGGATTAATGCATGTCGCTTTAATAGTTTACTGATATTGTTATGATGTTGTTTTAAATTTATAATTTTGAGAATACTAAAACCGGATGTAGTTGAAAGGCAGGATTAATATGTCAAAGATTTTAGTGTGTGATGATGATCATGAAATAGTTGATGCAATTGAGATTTACCTTATACAGGAAGGGTTCGAGGTTGTTAAGGCTTATGATGGTATGGAAGCAATCGAAAAGCTTAAAACCGAAGATATTCAGCTTTTGATTATTGATGTGATGATGCCAAGATTAGACGGTATTCATGCCATAATGAAAATCCGTGAATCCTCAAGTATTCCGATTATTATTCTTTCTGCCAAAACTGAAGATCCGGACAAGATATTGGGCCTTAATGTAGGTGCTGATGATTATCTTCCCAAGCCGTTTAATCCTCTTGAACTTGTTGCCAGGGTAAAGAGCCAGTTAAGAAGATATACAAAGCTTGGAAATATTCCTCAGGAATCTACGGAAATATATCAGGTGGGCGGTTTGGTAATTCATGATGATACCAAAGAAGTTTATGTTGATGATGAACTTGTGAAACTGACTCCAATCGAATACAACATCCTTCTTTTATTGGTTAAAAATCAGGGCAGAGTATTCTCGATTGATCAGATTTACGAAAAAATTTGGAACGAGCAGGCAATCGGTGCGGATAACACTGTTGCCGTTCATATCAGACATATAAGAGAAAAAATTGAAATTAATCCTAAAGAGCCCAGATATTTAAAGGTTGTATGGGGCGTTGGTTATAAGGTTGATAAGGCTTAATGAAAGATAATAGTAAAAAAGCATACATTTTTAGTGTATTAAAAAAATATGCGTTGATAGTAGTACAGGCACTTTCGGTAACTTTGGTTAGTGCCTGTATTTGTATTTACTATTTTTACTCTACAGCTGTAATATTGGACGCGGACTGTAATGAAAGTACCACAAATCTTTCTTTGATGGATTTAAAGGATGAGTACTATGAGTCTGAAATCTTTGTTTCCAATATGGATGCATTAATTTCCAATGTGATGAAATATGCCGTTATAAAAGGTCAATTGGAAACAGAGGGAGAGTATGATCCCTATAAGATTATCAATATTGGCGAGTTTGCACATCGTATGGATGAGCGGCCTTATAATGGTCCTGATGCATGCTATTATCTTCAGGATTTGATTGCATGGGGACAGTTTGGAATTTCCACCAGCGGAATATCCCATTCCTATAAAACTTTTGAATCCTGGGAGGAACTGGATGAGTTTTTCGGAAATGGCGGCAAAAGCTATGCGGTTTACTGTGATGGAGAAGCGAAGGTGTCGCTTTATGATACATATGGGGCTTCTGACGGAAACGATGTAAATACAGAATATGCACTGATAACTGATTCTTCCGATGTATCTGATACTGACTATGAATGGTATGTTTCGGCCTCTAATAACGGTACTCTGATTACAATAGAGGAATCAGAGGATTCAACAATACCTATGCTCGATGTTATTTCCAACAGATATCTTTCTGCAGACGGGCAAAAGCTTGAGTATTATGCGAGTAATCCGGAAACCTACGCCGCTTTGGTGGAAAGTCTTGAGGAAACAGCGGTTTCACTTTATACCAATTATCGTTTTTATCAGGATTTTTTGGAGTTTTTTAATACCGATAACTCAAATGTCAGGTTTTATATATCTAACAATGAAAATGTTTATACCAATTTGTTGAATTATAAAATACTTGATGCTGATAAATTGGATGAAACCTTTAAAAATATGGGGAAATATATATATTTCAGCCCCAGAAATCTTGCTTTTTCAGCTAATGTTCCTCTTAACTACGACAGGGTTAATGCACATTTACAGGAGTATTCGTATTTTTATTCCGATAACACTGTTTGTTATATAGGGCTGGATACAACATATACTGCCAACGATCTATTTAAAACCAATTACAGTAATCTTAAAGCATCAATTAGAAATGTACCCTGGGTTATTTCTTTTGCCGCTTTAGGCCTTACATTGTTTATATTTATTCTTGTAATCATTTGTATAAACGGCAAAAAGAGACTTTCCTATGAAGATTCAAAATATGATTTGAAGTTTTTTGACAAGTTTCCGATTGAAACTGAAATATTGACCTGTGCATTTCTTTGTATGCTGATTTACCTGTTTAACCTGTATCTTATAGGTGACAGAAGCATTAGGCTGATAGGCAGCCTTAAAGATGCACTAATGCAGGTGGGTATTACATCGTTTTTATATGCTATAACAGGTCTCTTGTTCCTGTATAGCTTTATTAGAAGAGCATATCTGCATGTACTTTTTAAAACCAGTATTATCGCGGGCTTATTCAGATGGCTTAATAAAAGATTTTCTTTTGTGGGAAGATGGTTCTTAAGAATATATGACTCTGTCGGAACTGCAATAAGAACCTGGGCTAGCTATCTGTTCTTTTTACTGTTTAATACTTTTTGGGCATGTATGCTTTTCTTCTCAAACATTCCTGTTATATCGTTTTTGGTGTTGCTGCTCTTTGACGGTATGGTTGGTATATATCTGTTTAATACAAATTGGGAAAGAAAGAAGATTGTTGATGCTTTAAATACAATTAATTCCGGTGATTTTGATATTAAGCTTGATACCACAAAAATGCATGGTGATAATAAAGAGTTTGCAAACCGTGTAAATCAGGTGGGAGATGCAATCAGAGTTGCGGTTGAAACAAGTTCAAAGGATGAAAAATTAAAGGCAGACCTTATTACCAATGTGTCTCATGATATAAAGACACCTCTTACAAGTATTATTAATTATGTGGGGCTTATAAAGCGTGAAAACATTGATAATGAGAGAGTTTTAAACTACATAAAGGTCCTTGATGACAAGTCTCAGAGGTTAAAACAGCTTACAATTGATCTGGTTGAGGCTTCAAAGATAACTTCGGGAAATATTACCCTTGAGCTTACCAAAATGAACTTTGTGGAACTGGTTAATCAGGCTCAGGGTGAGTTTGAAGAGAAATTTTCGGAAAAAGGATTGACGCTTATTACCACATTTCCCAAAACCTCTGCAATGATTAATGCAGATCCCCGGTATGTGTGGCGTATTATAGAGAATCTTCTCCAAAATGTCTATAAATATGCGATGCCCGACACCAGGGTATACCTTGATGTGGTTTCTGATCTTGAAAAAGAAATGCTTACCATGTCACTTAAAAATATTTCAAATCAGCAGCTGAATATAAATGCAGATGAACTGACCGAAAGATTTATACGCGGTGATGTGGCAAGAAGCAGCGAAGGTCATGGCTTAGGACTGTCAATTGTCAAATCTCTTGTTAAAGCCCATAACGGTACTTTTGAAGTATATTTGGACGGAGATTTATTTAAGGCGACGGTTCAGATGCCCTTATATGTAAATAATGAAAGTAAATAAATGAAATAAAAAATGCATCCGGGCTTTTTTGTCGGGATGCATTTTCGTTATGATTTGATTTATTTTTTTGAATGAATCTTTTTAGTTATATTGTTGCTTTATTTTAGAAACCCCATTTTGTTAAAAATAAACTTTATTTATAAAGTAATATCATATTTAACACGGTTGTTATAATTGTTTAACGCTTCATGAATCTTTTCTGTTGAGGTTGTTACGTGTGTAACAGAACTGTCATGATTCATAAAGTCAATTATCTGAGCAACAAATTTTGAAACATCAGCCTCAAGGTAGTAAGGCTTTTCTTTAATGGCAGGACTGGTGTATATAAGATTGGTAGTAATAATCTTATCAAATACACACTGCTCATAAGCCTTATCAAAGGCCTCGGTTCCGTTGTTAAACTGACCAAAGGTTGCCAGTATATATATTCTTTTGGCATTCATTTTTTTGAGCTGTCTTGCGGTATCCAGCATACTTTCTCCGGATGAAATAATGTCATCGATAATAATAACATCCTTTCCATCAATATCTTCGCCGAGAAATTCGTGAGCAACAATAGGATTTTTGCCGTTAACGATGGTAGAGTAGTCTCTGCGTTTATAAAACATTCCGGCATCAACGCCCATTACATTGGCAAAATATATAGCTCGGTCCAGAGCACCTTCATCGGGAGATATAACAACGGTATGTTCTTTATCAATAAGCATATCGTTTTCGCTTGCAAGTAAGGTCTTTAAAAACTGATAATATGCACTGAAGTTATCAAAACCGTTAATGGGAGTAGCATTCTGCACTCTTGGATCATGTGCATCGAAGGTTATGAAATTGCTGACACCCATATCTCTTAATTCTTCAAGAGCATAAGCACAGTCAAGAGATTCTCTTGTGTTTTTCTTGTGCTGTCTGCCTTCGTAAAGGTAGGGCATGATAACATTTATTCTACGTGCCTTTCCGTTTGCGGCAGATATAACTCTTTTTAAATCCTGATAATGATCGTCAGGAGACATGTGGTTTACATAACCATTCATTCTGTATGTGATGCTGGAGTTACATACATCAACAAGAATAAACAAATCCTTTCCTCTTACGGAGTCTGAAAAAACAGCCTTTCCTTCACCGGTACCAAATCTTGGGCATTCGGCATTAATAAGATAGGTGGGCTCAACATATCCGTTAAAAGCAGGATCGTGTTTGAAATCATTTATTGTTTTCTTTCTGAACTCAACCAGATAATTATCAATATTTTTACCAAGCTTAATTGCCGAGTCCAGTGCAACAACCTTTAATGGTGCTACGGGCATTGCATTTTCAAGATATTGTAATTCAGGCATTATAAACCTCCGATTTGTAAGCGATTTAGATTATTTTAATCATTACCTTAGTGACACGTCAAGGAATATCGTATAAAATCAATTATAACTATGAGTACAAAAAAACATATTATCAAAGAAGTCTATCCCGGTTCAATTGCCCAGGAGTATGGGTTAATGGTTGGTGATGGGCTGGTCAAAATTAATAATGAAATAATCGAGGATATCTTTGATTACAGATACGCTATTTTGGAACCCCATCTTGATATAGAGTTTATAAGGAATGAGGAGACTGTTACAGTATCAATTGATAAGCCTGAAGATGAAGATTTAGGGCTTGAATTTGAACAGGGGCTAATGGATGATTACAGACGCTGTCACAATAAGTGTATTTTCTGTTTTATCGATCAAATGCCTCCCGGAATGCGAGAAACCTTGTATTTTAAAGATGATGATTCAAGACTTTCTTTTTTACAGGGTAATTATGTTACATTGACAAACCTTTCCGAAAAGGATGTCAACCGTATAATCAAGTTTAGAATGGAACCCATAAATATTTCGTTCCAGACTACCAATCCTGAGCTTAGATGTAAAATGCTTAACAATCGATTTGCCGGTGACAGTCTTAAAATCGCCGACAAATTGTTTGAGGCCGGCATAACCATGAACGGCCAGATCGTTCTTTGTAAAGGCTATAACGATAAGGATGAGCTTAAGCGTTCGATAGAGGATTTGACAAAGTATGTACCCGTGCTTGAAAGTGTTTCTGTAGTTCCTGTCGGTCTTAGTAAATATCGGGAAGGTCTTGCCAAGCTTGAACCCTTTACCAAAGAGGATGCTATTGAGGTTATAGATACAATAGAGTCATATCAAAAGAACATCTATAAAGAATATGGCCTTCATTTTATTCATGCCAGTGATGAGTGGTATATTCTTGCGGGTAGGGATTTCCCGGAAGAAGAAAGATACGACGGCTATTTGCAGCTTGAAAACGGTGTGGGCATGTGCAGGCTTCTAAAAACTGAGTTTTATGAGGCTATGGAGGATGAGGCAGTAAAGGGTATTAAAAAGACCTTTATGAAGCCTTATGAATGCACTATTGTTACAGGTAAACTTGCATATCCGATTATGAAGGAATTTGCAGATAAGGTTAACAGCGAATATCCCAAGGTATCTGTTGATGTGGCGATGATTCGAAACGATTTCTTTGGTGAAAACATTACTGTATCGGGATTAATAACCGGTCAGGATATTGTAAAGCAGCTAAAGGAGCGTGGATACAGCAAAAACCTTCTTTTGCCGCAAAATATGCTTAAGGCAGATGAAGAGATATTCCTTGACGATATGACACTTAAAGGACTTTGTGAAACTTTACAAGTTAAGGCCCATATTGTAAAATCAAGCGGATGCGATTTGTTTAAAAAGATGATTAATAAGAA
>JAZUJC010000042.1:0-3115 GCA_045642625.1 Lachnospiraceae bacterium | reverse complement strand
GCATAGTAGCCGGTCCGGCTGAAAAATTGTAAACTCTGGACATAATCTCATCCTCCTAAAATATAATAAATTTATAAATATACTGTTTTTTAACTAGAAATCACTATACTCCATTAAAGTGTTGAAGTAAAGTATAACATTAGCAAAAATACAATAATAATGTAAATTTTATTTAGTAATATAGAATAACCGGTGTACCAACCTCGGCCGTATCATAAATATAAGATACTGCATTAAGCTTCATATTTATGCATCCGTGTGAACCATGGGTTACATACCAGTCACCGCCGTATTTTCTTTGCCAGTTTGAATCATGAAGACCTATACCCTGATATACAGCCATCCAGTAATCTACCGGCGAAGCATAACCGGGGCCTCTTAAAATTGCATTTCTTTTTTTGTTATAAATAGAGCAGATCATTTGTGGTGTGGAATTACCGTTTGGTTTACCCGAAACAATATCTGTTTTAAGGCTAAGCACACCATCCTCGTAATAATACAGAACCTGCTCTCCCATATCCACTTCAATATAAGTAAGCCCTATATCATCCAATCCCCGAACATAACCCTTTCTGATATATTCAGGGGTATGAACCTCAGCAATCTGATTTAATATTGCATCCTTAAAATAAGCGATTTCCTTACTGTGATTGAGCAAAGTACCGTAATATACGTTTTTAATAATCTTTTCTTCGCCATTAGAGGTTATAAATACACGATCCTTATCGTAAGTATCATAGGAAGAACACAAATCATCAATGAAAGTTACTACTGCATTTTCATCAATAAATAAAGAACCGTCTTCGTTTCTTCTAAATGTTCCGTCACTTTCAAGCTTTATAAATGAGCTTAATATTTCTTCATCTATCAGAATTTGTTCAGCGCCCATATCAAGGGTAAGCTTAGGCTCCAGATAAGAAGAAACAAACTCCCACTCTTCCATTGCGCGTTTCTCTTTGGAAGTATATTCGGGAGTAAGCAAATAATCGTCGGTAATAACAAAGGGGCCTTCACTGTAAAGAGCAACTTTTACGTTTTCATAAACCTTATTAATATCCACATAAGGCCTATGGTTGTCGTACAGATAATATCCCTTATCACCCTTTCTTATTTCAACCTTATAATCACCCGTATTAAGATTGTTTTTAACAAAAGAAAGATTATTTACAGTCTCATTTAATGCATATTCATCGTAAGAAAATACCGGACTGGCCTCAATATTCTGATGCCAGTCGGAAAAATTCTTTATCCATAAATATGGGTTTTGAGAATCTATTATTTCATTTAAATAGTCCGTAAAATCAATACGGTAGTTTATTTCGTCAGGCAAAATATATTCCACTGTTCCATCAGGATTTTGCACCTCAATGTAACGGGTTTCATACTTAACCTTTAGCTCTTCATTAACAGTCTCCACCGATTTTCCGGTACAATAAACACCATTAATCCAGGTGTTATAAGAAAAACCACCCTTATAATATTGAGCCAGGAAAAAGTAAACGCCCACCAGAAAAAGCAAAACAGACGAAATAATGCCTGACAAAACAATAAGAAGCTTCTTCATTACTGTTTGTTATAGTCCTTTTCATCAAAAACATCACTTAAAGGCTTTCCACCGGGAACCATGGGGAATACCTTATCATCCTCGTTAATAATACATTCAATAACTGCAGGACGATTGTTTTTAATTGCAGCCTCAAGTGCAGGGGCAAATTCTTCTTTAGCGGTAACACGATATGCATCACAGCCAAGACCCTTTGAAACAAGCTGAAAATCAACCTTATCGTTAAGGACAGTCTGTGAATAACGGCCTTCATAGAAAAGGGTCTGCCACTGACGAACCATACCAAGAACATGGTTGTTAATTACAATTTCAATTACCGGAATATCAAATCTTGATGCGGTAGCCAGTTCGTTTAAGTTCATTCTGAAACAGCCATCACCGGCAATATTAATACAAACTTTATCAGGACGGGCTATCTTGGCACCAATACAAGCTCCAAGGCCATATCCCATGGTACCTAAACCGCCTGATGATAAGAAGGTACGGGGCTCGGTATATCTGTAATACTGGGAAGCCCAAATCTGATGCTGACCAACATCGGTGGTAATAATAGCCTTACCCTCAGTAATACGGTCTGTTTCTTCAAGAACATAAGGACAGGTTAACTTGGCGCGATCATAATCAAGGGGATAAGTAGCCTTAAGATCCTTGATTTTATCCATCCATTCCTTATGATCCTGCTTTTCAAGCTTTTCATTTACAATTGTAAGCGCATCCTTAAGATCTCCTACAACTGCTACATTTGCTTTAATATTTTTATTAATTTCAGCTGCATCAATATCAAAGTGAATAACCTTTGCACCCTTTGCAAAGGTAGCGACATTACCTACAACACGGTCAGAAAAACGCGCACCTAATGCTATGAGCAGGTCACAATTACTTACGCCAAGATTGGAAGCCTTTGTACCGTGCATACCAATCATACCTGTATATCTTTCGCTGTAACCGTTAAATGCACCTTTACCCATAAGAGTATCACATACAGGAGCATCCAAAAGCTCAGCAAACTTTTCAACTTCTTTTGAAGCACCACTGATAATGGCACCACCACCAACATAAATGAAAGGTCTCTTAGCCTTTTTCATTAATGCTACGGCATCATTAATATCTTCATCGGTAAATCTGTTAACCTTGGTAGCAGGAGCCGGAGCTACAGCCTCATAATTGCATTTTGCAGCTGTAACATCCTTGGTAACATCAACCAAAACAGGGCCGGGACGTCCGGATTTGGCAATTTCAAACGCTCTTCTAATAGTATCAGCAAGCTTTGTAACATCTTTTACAATAAAACCATGCTTGGTAATAGGCATTGTTACACCTGCAATATCAACTTCCTGGAAAGTATCCTTACCAAGCCAGGGCAAAACAACGTTTGCAGGAATTGCAACAAGAGGAACAGAATCCATAAATGCTGTTGCAATTCCTGTAACAAGGTTTGTGGCACCGGGACCGGAGGTAGCCATACATACACCTACTTTACCGGTTGCCCTTGCATAACCATCTGCAGCATGAGAAGCACCCTGCTCATGAGATGCCAAAATATGCTTAATC
>JAZUJC010000041.1:0-10702 GCA_045642625.1 Lachnospiraceae bacterium | reverse complement strand
AATACTTTCGGCTTTAACATACTTTTGAAATGTAATCATATATTTCTCCTGAATATATATTATTAAACCTCTATTATTGTACTAAATTTACTTGCCTTTTTAAATGTGTTTTGTTATTATTCGTTGTAGTTTTGAAAGTATAACGAGGTGTAAAAATGAAGAAGATTTTTAGTTTATTTCTTGTTGGTGTGTTATCCCTTGGATTAGTCGCTTGCGGAACACCCAAAGCACAGGTTGAATCCGAAACATCAACCGAAGTAGTTTCCGTATCTGAAATCGAAGAAGTTCAAAATTCAGTTGAAGTATCCACCGAAACAAGTATTGAAGATGAGGTAATTGACAATACAGTTGTTTATCCCGTTACCGTTAAAGATCAGGCAGGAAGAGATGTGGTTATTGAAAAAGAACCGGAAACTCTTGTCAGCGGTTACTACATTTCAAGCAGCCTTTTAATTGCACTTAATCTTGATGAAAAGATTGTAGGAATTGAAGCCAAAGCAGGAAAGAGACCCATTTACAAATTAGCTGCTCCCGAGCTTATTGATTTACCCAATGTCGGTTCTGCAAAAGAATTTGATCTGGAAGGCTGTGCTGCACTTAACGCTGATTTGGTAATCCTTCCTTTAAAGCTTAAGGATTCAGCTGCAACCCTTGAAGAACTTGGTATTAAAACACTGTTGGTTAATCCCGAAAGCGATGAATTGTTAATCGAAATGATTGATATCATTGCTACGGCAACAAATACAGTTGACAGAGCAGAAGAGCTTAAGAGCTTTATTTCTTCAAACGCTGAAATGTTAACCGGTAAACTTGAAAATATTGATACAAAGAATGTATATCTTGCAGGTAACTCAAGCATCTTATCAACAGCAGGTAACAAAATGTACCAGTCAGGAATGATAAGCCTTGCGGGTGGTAACAATGTTGCAGCCGATATCGAAGATAAGTATTGGGTTGATGTTGTTTACGAGCAGATATTAGCATGGAATCCCGAATATATTATTATTGCTGCCGAAGCGGAATATTCTGTAGAAGACGTTCTTGCCAATGAAGTTCTTGCAGCTTGTGACGCAGTAGTAAACGGAAATGTATATAAAATTCCTTCAGATGCCGAAGCATGGGACAGTCCTGTACCCAGTGGTATTTTAGGATCTGTATGGCTTGCTGGTATATTACATCCGGATGTGATATCATCAGAAGAAAGCGATAGTATTATTGAGGAATTTTATGAAACCTTCTATGAGTTCAAATACTCGGAAAAATAATATATATCTGATTATAGGGGTGGTATTTATTATCACCCTTTTTTGTTGCAGTCTGTTTATCGGAAAATTTCCCCTTTCCCTTGCTAAAATACTTGAAGGTGATGAATTTCAGATAAAAATTTTCTGGACTTTGAGATTTTCACGCACTTTGGTGGGCTTACTGGGCGGTTTTTCCCTTGGAGTGGCAGGATTTGTATTCCAGACCATTTTTAGAAATCCATTGGCATCACCGGATATTATAGGTGTTTCATCCGGTGCCAGTGCCGGTGCCGCTTTTGGAATTCTTTTCTTTTCAGGTGCAATGTCTGTTACAATAAGCGCATTTGGTGGTGCGCTTATTTCTGTTGTTCTGGCAATCGTTTTTTCAAGTTTGGACAGGAGCGACCGAAAAAGCACCGTTATTTTGGCAGGTATAGCCGTTCATTCTCTCGCACAAACGTTTCTAATGATTTTAAAAACTATAGCAGATCCCGAAAAACAACTGGCTTCCATTGAATATTGGATTATGGGCAGTCTAAACGGTGTTAACAGTCATGCCATCTTAGGAAATCTAATTTTATGTATCATATGCTTATGTATCTTATTTATATTGCACAGGCAAACCTTATTATTGAGCCAGGATGAAGCTGAAGCCAGATTACTGGGGGTAAATGTATCCAAAATGCGATTACTCATTCTGATTTTGTCTACACTTGTTGTATCCTCAGTGGTAAGTTTAACCGGCTTAATAAGCTTTGTGGGCCTTCTTGCTCCCCATTCAGCCCGAAAACTGACCGGTGATAATTCAGTAAAAACAATGCTTTTGTCCGGAATTACCGGAGGAATTATTCTTTTGCTTGCAGATATTCTCGCAAGGAGCGTTTCAAATTCAGAGCTGCCGGTAAGTATATTTACCAGCCTGATAGGAGCCCCCTTCCTTGTTCTTTTGATTTTAAGAAGGAGGAATAAAATATGAGCCTGATTAAAGTTGAAAACATAAGTACCGGTTATACAAAAGAAAAAATAATTGAAAACATTTCTTTTTCAATTGAATCGGGTGAGCTTATAGGTGTGCTTGGTGAAAACGGCAGCGGTAAATCCACCCTGGCAAAGGCGGTTTGCAATATTTTGCCTCATTCAGGTAAAACAATTATCAATAATTCAGTGGCAGAAGACTTTAAAATTTCACAAATAGCCCGTATTATCAGCTATATACCTCAGCATAGCGGTATTAACATTGATATATCCGTTTTTGATGTTGTTTTGATGGGCTTTAATTCACAGTTGAATATATTTGAAAAACCATCCTCAGATATGAAAAATAAAGCCACGAAAGTTCTGACTTTACTGGGCTTAAAAGATAAAATGTTCACTAATTATATGCTTTTAAGTGAGGGGCAGAAGCAGTTGACAATTCTCGCCAGAGCGATTGTAAACGACAGTACATTTCTTGTTATGGACGAACCTGAAAGTGCACTTGATTTTAATGTGCGATACAATATGATGAAAATCATAAAAGATAGGATTAAATCAACAAACTGCGCCGGTATGATAATTCTTCACGATGTAATGCTGGCACTTAATAATTGCGACAGGTTACTTTTACTGAAAGACAAACATATTATTGATATTATAGATTTAAACAACGATTCGCTAAAAACAGCGGAAGATAAGCTTAAATTAATTTATGGTGATATCAGTCTTTCACAGGTTAAGTCCCCCAATGGAAAAGACAATTTTGTTATTCTGTTTAATTCGGAGGATTCATGAAAGTATTAACACGATTAATATTTGTTGATGACAATAACGAAAAGTTTTTTGGAGAGGGTCCCTACCGATTACTTAGAGGCATTGAGGAAAAAGGCTCCCTTCGGGCTACTGCAATAGATATGGGAATGTCATATACCAAGGCATTAAAGCTTATAAACAATGCCGAAAAAGAACTTGGCTTTAAGTTTATAACAAGAGTAACAGGCGGAAAATCCGGAGGCGGAAGCTGCTTAACCGAAGAAGGCCTTGAATGGCTTAATCGATACGAAAAATACAGAAATGCATGCTTAAAAGAAACCGAAAGACTTTATAAAGAATACTATGAAGAATGATGACAAAAAAACAGGGCTTGTAATAATGGCCTCCGGTCTTGGCAAAAGATTCGGTTCCAACAAGCTTATGGAAATTCTTGACAATAAACCTGTTATAAACTGGGTATTTGATGCTACTGAGGGTCTTTTTGATAAAAGAGTAGTCGTATCAAGAAGCTTAGAAGTAAAAAATTTGTGTAACAGTCTTAATATTGATTGCATAATTCACGATTTTCCCGGAAGAAACGATACGGTAAGGCTTGGATTAAGCAGTATGATAAACGTTGTAGACTATTGTTTTTTTATGCAGGGTGATCAGCCCCTTATACAAAAAGAATCCGTTTCAAAATTAATTGAAGTTGCCCTAAACAATAATGATAAAATTATAAGAGCCGGATATAAGGATAAAATCGGCGCCCCTGTTGGATTTCCTCGGGTATATTTTGATGAATTATTAATCCTTCCTGAGGGCAAGGGTGGAAACTGGATTGCAAAAAAATATCCCGATAAGGTTTGTACTGTCAATGTATCAAAAGAATGTGAGCTATGGGATATTGATACAGTATCCGACCTAGAGTTAATCAGACAGCAGCTCAACCTATAAATTCAGTTGCCAGATTACATACCACAAACCATTTTATAAACAACAAAAACACCGGAGAAACCATGAAATTACTTATTAAACTCAGTAAAGAAGCCACTAAATACAAAGGTTATTACATAATAGCCATTCTTTCTACCTTCTGCCTGACTGCCGTAAACTTAATCGCACCCCGAGTATTATCCGCGATGACCGGCATTGTAGAGCGTGGAATGAACGAAGAATCAATGTCGAAAATAATGACCCTAACATTTACCCTCGCAGGATTGTATTTACTCAGAGTATTATTCCGTTTCTTAAGTAACTATATAGCTCATAAGGCTGCCTGGTTTCTGGTAGGTGATTTACGTCGAAAAACCTACGATAAGCTGCAGCGTATGGATTTATCCTTCTTTCATGACAAACAGACCGGAGATTTAATGAGCCGTGTTGTAAATGACACAAGAGATTTTGAACTTCTCTATGCCCATATTATTCCCGATATGATAACAAATATCGTTACTTTTGTAGGTGTACTTGTAATTCTCTTAAATATTAACTGGAAGCTGGCCTGCATTACATGCTTTCCTATCCCCCTGATTTTGGTATCCGGTATTATATTTGCCAAAAAGGTACGTCCATTCTTTAAAGTATCGCAAAAGAAAATGGGTGAATTAAACGGAAAACTTCAGGACAACATTTCCGGCATTCATGAAATTCAATCCTTTGGCCAGGAAGATTACGAAACCGAAATGGTTGATGAGAAGAACTTTGATCATATAAAGGCAATGCTTAAAGCCCTTAAAATCAGTGCAATTTTCCACCCTTCAGTAGAATTTGTATCATCAATAGGAACCATTTTGATAGTATGCTTCGGTGGATTACTGGCTTACAAAAACAGTTTATCTGTAGAAGATATAGTTGCCTTTCTTTTGTATTTAGGACTGTTTTATGCCCCTATATCCGGCCTTGCAACTTTACTTGAGAATACACAGCAGTCACTTGCCGGAGCCGAAAGAGTAATGCTGATTTTGGAGACTCCATCAAAAATTACTGATAAGGAAAATGCTATTGCCCTGGATAAAGTTGAAGGTGCTGTAGAATTTGAACATGTAAACTTTCAATACGAAACCGGCGATGAAATCCTTAAAGACATTTCTTTTAAATGCAGTCCCGGAATGATGGTAGCTCTCGTTGGGCCTACAGGTGTTGGTAAAACAACCCTTACACAACTCATTTCAAGATTCTATGAACCTAAGTCAGGTCGTATTCTTTTGGATGGCCATGACATACAGGACATAACCCTTGAAAGCCTCCGTAAAAACATCGCTCCCGTACTGCAGGATACCTTCCTGTTTAACGGTACCATAAAAGAAAATATCGGCTATGCATGTCCCGAAGCAACCGATGAAGAAATATATGAAGCAGCCAAAGCAGCTAACATTCATAATGAAATTTTGAATATGCCCGATGGCTATGATACAAAAATAGGAGAGCGTGGATTACGATTATCCGGTGGTCAGAAACAAAGAGTTTCGATTGCAAGAGCTATTTTAAGAAAATCCCCGGTTATAATACTTGATGAAGCAACCGCGTCAGTGGATGTAGAAACAGAGCGACAAATACAGCAGGCTATAAACTCCATTGCCGGCAAAAAAACAATTTTTGCAATCGCACACAGGCTTTCAACAATCAGAAATGCCGATTTAATCCTGGTTATTGAAGACGGCCGCATTGTAGAATCCGGAAATCATGATGAATTAATGAAGCTTAACGGTATATATGCTCGTATGAATTAATTAAATTTAACGGTATATATGCCCTTATGAATTAATTAAGAGTCAGAAATATTTATTAACATCAATAATAAGAGCAATATTATGAATCAGTCCTAAACCTTAGTCTAAATCAGATTTCTATGGTTATTTCATAAGTCTGCTCTTATTTTTTTTGCATTATTTTATAATTTCCGAAGCAAAATATGAATGGTTTACGACAGGAAATGTGTTATAATATATTGATTTGAAATGCATATTTTTAAAAGACTGATTAAATAGGATAATTGATGGAAAAAATAATCGAATTAGATGCCGAAAGCATGAAGCTTTTATTCGGTGAAAATGATAAGTATCTTGATAAAATCGAGAAAGAATTAAACATTTTAATCGTTAATCGTGACGGTGCTATAAAAGTAATCGGTGACGAAGAAAATATTCATCATGCTGTAGCAATGATGAATGAATTAATTAAGTCACCGGCCACCAAACATATTGATGAGCAAAGAATGAATTATGCCATTGAGCTAAGCAAGGAACACAACGAAGAATTTCTTACCGACCTTGATGGTGATATCATTTGCCATACCACCATGGGAAAGCCCATAAAGCCCAAGACAATGGGTCAAAAGAAATACGTGGATGCCATGAAGAAAAACATGATTGTTTTTGGTATCGGTCCTGCCGGTACCGGAAAAACATATCTTGCCATGGCAATGGCAATTACTGCTTTCAAAAATAACGAGGTTAATAAAATTATATTAACCCGACCCGCCATTGAAGCAGGAGAAAAGCTTGGCTTTTTACCCGGAGATTTACAAAGCAAAGTAGATCCCTACTTAAGGCCTTTATATGATGCACTTTACCAAATAATGGGAGCCGAAAATTTCCAAAAAAACATGGAAAAAGGGCTTATCGAAGTAGCACCTCTTGCATATATGCGAGGCAGAACCTTAGAGGACGCTTATATAATCCTTGATGAGGCTCAAAATACAACCCCTGCTCAGATGAAAATGTTTCTTACCCGAATAGGCTTTGGCTCAAAGGTTATCATCACCGGTGACGGTTCACAAAAAGACCTTCCCAAAGATGTTACCAGTGGTCTTGATGTTGCTACAAGAATATTAAACAACATTGATGGTATTTCTATTTGTGAATTAACCGGAAAAGATGTAGTAAGACACCCTCTTGTAATGAAGATAGTAAAAGCTTACGAGACTTACGAGAATAAGCAGCAGGAAAAAGAAAACAAAAGATTACAAAACAGGAGCTTTTCCAATGCTCCCCGAATCAATCGTAAAGGAAAATAACAAAGGTGCAAAACAAAGTTAAAACAAATGTAATCATAGCAGTTATATTGTTTTGTTCAACGGTACTTTTTACTGTTGGATTTAGTTTTGTTTACCGTAAAAGCCTTGGAGATATAATTCAAACCTCTGTATTTGTCACTATATTTTCGTTGTTTCTGGTATTTATATATTTCTTTGAATACTTTAACAATTTATTTGATAACAACAATAAAGAACACATCAACCGTTTCGCTTTCACTTATGTGATTTCTCTGTTGTTTGCCGTTCTTTTTCCTTTAATTGACCAGGCCGGCTGGCCATTTGTGGCAATCGGAGTAACCCTTGCAACCTTTTCAGAGCCTTTACTGGGCATATACTCAGCCTCCGGCTTAATAATGATTTCCACAATGCTTTCTCATAGTCCAAGCTATACCACATTTCTGGTATATTTTATTGCTTCATTATTCGGAATTGTTGTACTTAAGGCTATAGGAGATTCGCAAAACAACACCCTGCCTATAGTTATATCGGTTATCCCTCTGTTTATTTTGGAAGTTGCAGCATTTATTTTCCTTAAAAATGAAGTTCTTTCTGCCGAACAGTTTATTTTACCCATTGTCAATATGTGCATTAATACAATTTTGCTGTTCTGGATTTTAAAGTTTTACAGCGAAAATGTCAGGGATATTTACCTCTACAAATATCAGGAATTAAACGATCAGGAATATTCTCAGCTTATTTTGCTTAAAGAAAAATCAAAGCAGGAATATTTTCGTTCAATTCATACTGCCTACTTAACAGAGCGAATCGCCCTTTCAATAGGCTGTAACGTATATGTAGCCAAAAACCTGGCATATTATCACCGAATTAAAAAGGTTTTTGGAATGTCACTGGGTGATGTAAAAAAATTCGTTAACGACAACGAATTTCCTCCGGAAGCCGCTTCTGTATTAATTGATTTCTTTGATAAAAACAAGGGATTGGAAAAGAAAGAAGCCTGCATAGTTTTTCTTTGTGACAAGCTTATTTCAACCCTAATGGCTATATTTGATAAAGATAAAAAGAAAAGGCTTGATTATGCTGAACTGATTGATTCTTTACTGGATAACCCTTCCATTAACAGTGAACTGGTCGACAGCGATTTATCAAGAAAAGATTTCAGAATAATAAAAGAAATAATGAAGCAGGAGACTCTTTACTATGACTTTTTACGTTGAGAATGAAACCAACGAAGAATTTCCTTTCGATATAGAAAGCTTAATTAAAGAACTTACATTAACAACTCTTAATAAAATTGAATGTCCCTTTGATGACTATTCTTTAAATGTTACTTTTACCGACGACGAAACAATCAAAGATGTTAACAGTCAGTTCAGAAACCTTGACAAATCCACGGATGTTTTATCCTTTCCTGCACTGGAATTTAAAACTCCCGGTGATTTTAGTTTAATATCTGATGACGATCCTGCCTGCTTTGATGTTGAAACAGGAGAGCTAATCTTAGGTGATATAATGATATCTCTTGAGCATGCTCATAAACAGGCTTTAGAATACGGTCATTCATATAAAAGGGAAATCAGTTTTCTGATTACACATAGTCTCCTTCATTTATCGGGCTTTGATCATGAAACCGACGATGAAAGAGCTGAAATGGAAGCATTACAGGAAGAAATTCTTACGGAGCTTGGTATAACACGGGAGTAAATTAATGGCTACACAGGAAAATAATAACAAAAGAATAAATAACTTTATAGTTCAGGGCGGTATTTTAGCCCTGGCAGGTGTTCTTGTTCGCATATTGGGGCTTGCAAAAAGAATACCCTTAACATATATAATCGGCGATGTTGGAAACAGTTACTATAGCGCCGCCTATGAAATATACAATATTGTACTTACAATTTCTGCCTACGCAATTCCTCTGTCGGTATCCAAGCTTGTTGCAGCCCGCGTAAATAAAGGACAATACAAAAATGCGCAGAAGATTTTCAGATGTGCACTTATTTTTGCTTTTGTAATCGGTCTGATTGCTTCATCCTTCGTATTCTTATGCGCAGACTCCCTTTCATCGGTAATGCGCGAGCCTATGAGCTATCTTGCTTTAAGAGTATTGGCGCCTACACTGTTTGTTGTAGCTATTATGGCTGTATTCAGAGGTTTTTTCCAGGGCCTTGGAAATATGGTTCCGACAGCTATTTCTCAGTTAATTGAACAGGTTGTTTTAATAACAGTATCATTGTCTGCAGCTTTTCTTCTTACCCAAAAAGGAGAGAAGGTCGGCACTTTTTTACAAAATGCCAACTATAAAAATGCCTACGGTGCAGCCGGTGCCACATTAGGCTGTTCTATCGGTGCGCTTGCATCTCTGGTATTTTTATATTTGCTCTACAAAAGATACCGCAGAAGCTTTGAAAACAAAGTTGCCCGTGATTTATCCGATAAAATCGAAGGAACAATGTATGTATACAAAACCTTATTTCTTACAATTGTTCCCGTAGTAGTAAGTGCAACAGTTAATAACATTTCCAACTTCCTTGATCAGTATATTCATAACCGAATGATGATTGAAAAGGGCATGGATATGGCTGTAAAATCCACCAACTGGGGCATTTATTCCGGAAAATATCTGGTACTTATCGGCGTTCCCATCGCTATGTCCAATGCCATGGGTGCTTCCAGTGTACCTACACTGGCCGGACTTATGCGTAAAAATTCGTTTAAAGAAGCAAAAGAAAAGATTGCCAGTGTTATTCGAATCACAATGATGGTTTCAATTCCCTGCGCAATAGGAATGGCAGTACTTGCTCCCGAAATAATGTATATGCTGTTTTCAACCACAAATAAAATGGCTCCCAACTTGGTAAGAATCGGAGCTTTAGGTATAGTATTTTTCTCACTTTCCACACTGACAAACGGTATTTTACAGGGTATGAGCAAAATGAGTAAGCCAATTATTCACGGCCTTATTGCTTTAGCAATTCATGTAACCGTATTGGTTGCCTTACTCAAATTTACAAACTGGAATATTTATGCCGTAGCTTTCTCAAATAACATTTTTTCACTTGTTATTTGTATATTAAATATTTATTCGATATCAAGAGTTTTACGCTACAGACAGGAAATGGTAAAAACATTTATATATCCTTTAATATCATCTCTGATTATGGGAGGTATTTTGTTCCTTGTTAAATTGCCCTTTAGCTCCAGGGGATATTCAAGACTTTTAACCCTGGTTGAAATATTAATAGGTGCTTTTGTATATTTGATAGTTATGATCATTTCCCGTGGTATTACAAAATCCGAGATGAAAGCTATTCCCGGAGGCACCCGGTTATATTCATTGTTCAGAAAATTACATTTAATGAAGTAAGAGGCCATAATGAAAAAAGTATGTGTTATCGGAGCCGGAGCCAGTGGCCTTATGGCAGCTATATTTGCCGCAAAGGAAGGAGGCCGTGTTACCTTATTTGAAGGCAATCCCGAAGTCGGCAAAAAAATCCTTCGTACAGGCAACGGACGATGCAATTTAACAAATGAAAATTTAAGCCCTGATAATTATATCTCCGACGATATATCCTTTGTTGAAAAGGCGCTTTCCAAATTCAACAAAGACGAGCTGTTAACATTTATGGCCAAAATCGGTCTTTTGACAAAAGAAAATGAAGGTTATTATTATCCCTACACCGAACAGGCCTCTGCAGTCAGAAATGTGCTGTTGGCAGAATGTTTATCCTAC
>JAZUJC010000040.1:0-2055 GCA_045642625.1 Lachnospiraceae bacterium | reverse complement strand
CATTCTGGTTTAAGGCTTTTCAAGTGGTAAGAACCCTTGTTTTGTATAGCTTCGGCATGATTTTCTTTAATGCCAAAAGTCTAGAAGCATCTTTTTACATGATAAAGAAAATGGCGGTACCTGCCGGAATTGTGGCACCGCTTAAGGTACTTTATGATGAGGCCTTCGGACCCTTTGGAGGGATTAAGGGTCTTGTGCTGGTAGTGCTGTTTATTGCAATCCAGTTCTTTTGCGACCTTAGAGTATATGGGGAAAAGGATGTTCAGAGCCTAATAACAAAAAGACCGCTTGTGGTTCGTTGGATATTGTACTTTGCCCTTGTACTGCTGATTGTCTGGGGTGGGGCTTTTGGTCAAAGCTCCTTCATATATTTTGGATTTTAATGAGGAAAAACTGTGAGAAAGAAAACTCTTTGTGTACTGTTTATAGCCTTGCTGTTGGATCTGGCCATTATATTGCTGGTGCTGTATGGCCCCTTTACAACAAAGCACCTGAACAGGTACAAAATTAACAATGATAAATATGAAAAGATAATTGAGTCCCGTACCGAGGATGCAGGTCTTGTGCCGGATATTGATTTTGACGGCCAAAAACTGGTGTCTGCCGGAAAAGAGGGTGTGCTTTTTTATTCGTTGAACGAAAAAGGTTCCCAAAAGAGCGGTTCGGGAGAAACGGCACTAAATAAAAAGGGAATGAATCCCGGGGTAAAGGTAAAAAATAAGGGTTATAAAATAGCGGTGCTCAGTGAAATATCCGCTGAATCCATACGAAATAACGATAGCGTTAAGCTGCTTCTTTACAACGATACCACCTATAAAAGCTTTGAACTGGTAACCACCCTGGTGCCGGTTGTAAACATAGATTTTGCAGGAAGCCTCGATGACGGAAAGACTGATATGAGCCTGTATCTGTATGATAACAGGGCAGGTGTCAAAAACAGGGTAACCACCTCGGGGGGAACAATACGATACCGTGGTGCTTCCACGCTTTTTTATCCTAAAAAGTCGTTAAAGCTTACTCTTAAGAAAGATGAGAACGGTGAGCAAAAGAAAAATAATGTTTCACTCCTTGGAATGAGAACCGATGAGGACTGGATTCTTTATGCTGCCTATAATGACCCAGACAAGGTTCGCGATGTATTCTCAGAGCGCCTTTGGTATGAAGGCTGTGCCAATGATAACTCCTGGGGAGTAACTGCCGGAATGGAGTATAAGTATGTGGAACTGGTGGCTAACGGGGAATACATGGGTCTTTATGCTCTGGGCTTTCCGGTTGATGAGAAACAGCTTGGATTATCCGGTGATTACGCAAAAGAAGCTTTGTATAAAAAGAAGTCCTGGGAGTCGGAAAGAAGTCTTGAAATGGACGTCTGGGGTGCTCAGCCCGGTTATGAGTGCAAGACCGATAACGAGGCAATCGCCAAGGGCTACAGTGGAGAATTCGGCACCTGGACCGATAAAACAGGCGAAAACACCTATTTTGACACGGGTGAATGGCAGCTTCTTTATAAATATTACTATTATCTGGCTCAGAATGTGCATGATAATGACAGCCTGTACAAAGTCCTTGATATAGACAATGCAATGGATATTTTTATTTATTTTAATCTTATCCAGGGTGTTGATAATACCTGGGATGATTTGATAAAGAATGAATATATTGCAATAAAGGAGCAGGATGGTTCCTTAAAGGCTCTTTTTGTGCCCTGGGATATGGATATTACCTGGGGAAACAAGTGGGTTGCCGACGGAGATATTAACTTTACAGTTCCGTATTACTACAATCCTACAGACAATTTTGTACCTCAAAGCGGATACCTTGAGCAGATTTTCTTAAACGGCGATGCCCCAATATGGCAGAAAATAAGTGATAAATATTTTTCGCTTCGAGCCGGCGCCTGGTCCGATGACAATGTGGAAAAAATACTAAACGAATATGAGCAGGATATTTTTGATTCCGGGGCATATCTAAGAGACAGAGCCAGATGGCCTTATGGCACATATTGCGAGGGTGCAGCCAATCTGGATAAGTTTAAAGATTATGTGTCGTAGCGTT
>JAZUJC010000039.1:0-2485 GCA_045642625.1 Lachnospiraceae bacterium | reverse complement strand
GAATGTAGGAGATGGTGTCCATTAACTCCTTGGTTTCGTTGGGGTTCATACCTGCAGCAGGTTCGTCAAGCAGTAAAAGCTTTGGATTGGTAGCCAGGGCACGTGCAATCTCCAGTTTACGCTGTTTACCGTAAGGTAACTGGGATGCTTTCAAATTGGCGGAATCTTCAAGGTTAAATACCTTTAGAAGCTCCATTGCCTTTTCATTCATTTCTTTTTCGATTTTAAAATATTTAGGTAATCTGAAAATCGAAGCAAAGGTAGAATATTTATACTGATTATGCAGGCCTACCTTAACATTGTCCAAAACGGAAAGATCTTTAAAAAGACGGATGTTCTGGAATGTTCTGGCAATTCCTGCCTTATTGATTTCTATGGTAGACTTTCCGGTAATGTCCTCCCCGTCCAGCTTTATAATTCCTTCATTGGGCTTGTATACGCCGGTTAAAAGGTTGAAAGCGGTTGTTTTGCCGGCTCCGTTGGGACCGATAAGGCCGTAGAGCTCACCTTTGCCGATAGTGAGATTAAGGTCATCAACGGCTCTTAATCCACCAAAGGAAATCGAAAGACTGGTAACCTGAAGTACGGGATTATTTGTTGACATAGTTCTTACCTCCCTTCACTTCTTCTTTCTTTTTCATTGATGAAAATTTGGCTTTAACCTTGGAGCGGAACTCACGGGATGCGGGAGCCCAGTTAAACAGCATCATTACAATCAGCACGATTGCGTATATAAGCATACGATAGTCCTGAAGCCCTCTTAAAAGCTCGGGCAGGAGAGTAAGGATAACTGCCGAAATAATAGAGCCTCGCATATTTCCGATACCACCCAGTACCACGAATACAAGGATCATAATTGACATGTTGTAACCAAAGTTTTTGGGTGTGGCCATAAGTGAACTGATGTTGTGTGAATATAAAACACCGGCAACACCTGCAAGGGCTGCTGAAATAGAGAATGCAAGCAGCTTGTATTTGGTAATGTTAATGCCTACGGACTCAGCGGCGATAACATTGTCACGAATGGACATAATCGCACGTCCGTCACGGCTCTTTATAAGGTTAAGAACAATTATCAGTGTAATAAGAATAAGCACGAAGCCTATGGTAAAGTTGGAATTTTTGGGAGTTCCGGAAATACCCTGGGCACCGTTTATTATTATTTCACCGCTGTCTTCAAGGTGAAGCGAAACAGCATCTTTCATTGAAAAATGAAGACCCTTTGAATCCTTACCAATGTATAAAACATTGATAACGTTTTTGATAATCTCGCCGAAGGCCAGGGTTACAATTGCCAGGTAGTCGCCTTTTAATCTAAGAACCGGAAGACCAATGAGAAGACCCAGCAGTCCGGCACTTAAAAAGCCGATAAGAATGGCAAGTGAAAATCTAACCCATGTAACGGTTATGGTTGCCTGTGTAAGCTTTGAAAAGAAAGCCGATGAGAAGGCACCGATACACATGAAGCCTGCGTGACCAAGGCTTAACTCACCTAAAATACCTACGGTAACATTTAAGGAAACCGCCAAAATGATGTAGGCACAAAGGGGAACAAGCAAGCCCTTTAACAAGCTTGAAATATGACCTGTTTTAATAAGTGATTCAACAATTGCGTAAGCAACAATAACTAACAGGTAGGTTATAAGGTTGTCTTTGTTTTTTGATAAATATTTTTTCATTATTCCGACACCTCCTTATACCTTTTCCTGAATTTTCTTTCCAAGGATACCGGTAGGCTTTACCACCAAAACGATGATTAATACCATGAACACGATGGCATCCGATAACTGGGAAGAAATATATGATTTTGAGAGTATTTCGATTATTCCTAAAATGATTCCGCCGATAAACGCACCGGGAATGGAACCGATACCGCCGAATACGGCAGCCACGAAAGCTTTAATACCGGGCATTGAACCGGTGTAAGGGGTTAATGCGGGGTATGCCGAGCAAAGAAGCATTCCGGCAACTGCAGCCAGGGCAGAGCCGATTGCGAATGTAAGGGAAATAGTGAAGTTAACATTAATTCCCATAAGCTGTGCAGCACCCTTGTCTTCGGAAACTGCCAGCATAGCCTGTCCGGCCTTTGTTTTATTTACGAAAAGGGTAAGGGCGATCATTATTACAATACAGCAAATAATGGTGACGATTGTTTCGGCTTTGATTGTTAATGCACCGCCTGCCAGCTTAAGCGCATTAAAAGGAACTACCGATGAGAATGATTTGGTGTTGGCACCGAATATTAAAAGTGCAACATTCTGAAGCAGGTAGCTTACACCGATGGCAGTAATGAGAACCGCCAGGGAAGAAGATGCCTGTCGAAGAGGTCTGTATGCGATTGCCTCGATTGTGATACCCAAAAGAGTACAGATAACAACCGATAAAATCATTCCAAGCCACATCGGAAGATTCATGGTGCTTACGATAGTAAATACTACGTAGCTGCCAATCATTATTACGTCGCCGTGGGCAAAGTTAAGCATTT
>JAZUJC010000038.1:0-4710 GCA_045642625.1 Lachnospiraceae bacterium | reverse complement strand
AGCTATTTTAACAAAGTTTTCAAACGTTATACCGGGTGTACACCTACGGAGTATAAGAAGCTTATGAAGCGTAAGCCTGAAATGGCAGAAAGAATATATACCGACATGCAGGAGGATATAACATTATCATGAGTACAGTGTTATTGAGTAATGAAGAACTTATAGAGAAGCTTGAAAATCCTGAATTTTTTGAAGATAACCTGTTTAAGGCTCATTCCGATCATTTCTTTTTCGAATCGGTTAAGGATATTGCTTTAATGGAAGCAATGCCTCTAAAGCAAAGCCTTAACGGTGTATGGAAGTTTAAATATTCAGAAAAAATCGTAGACAGGCCTATTGATTTCTATTTGCCTGACGCTTCGCTTGATGGTTTTTCTGATATTGTGGTTCCGGGAAATATAGAGACTCAGGGCTATGGATTCCCTGCATATATAAACGATGAGTATCCTTGGAATGCCAGTGAAAATCTTAACCATGGTGAAATCCCCAAAAACGAATCACCGGTCGGAAGCTATGTTACAACCTTCTCGCTTAAAAAAGAACTTATCGGCAAGCGTGTATTTATTTCTTTTCAGGGTGTACAGACAGCCTACAGGCTTTTTGTTAATGGAAAATATGTAAGCTACAGCGAAGATTCTTTTACCCCCTCGGAAAGCGAAATCACCGAATATCTTGTTGAAGGTGAGAATACTCTGGCGGTTGAAGTATATAAATATGCATCAGGTACATGGCTTGAATGTCAGGATATGTTCAGAATGTTCGGTATTTTCAGAGATGTGTATTTGTTTGCGATTCCCAAGGCGCATATGTGGGATATTGCTACAGAAACCGACTACGATGTTGAAAGTCAGAAGGGTATTTTCAAAGCGCTTATGCAGATAGACGGTCCTGCCGATTATGCGGTGGTTGATGTTATCGATGCTGAGGGTAAGGTGGTATTTTCCGGTGACAGGAAAATCATCAACAAGGATGATATTTTATATACCTGTGTATCCGGTGATATTGAGGATGTTAATCCCTGGAGCGCTGAGAATCCTTATTTATATACCATAAGAGTAGTACTTATGGATGAAACCGGAAAGCCTATGGAATACAGCATATTAAAGGTGGGCTTCAGGCATATTGAAATTAAGGATGCCGTATTGTATTTAAACGGTAAAAGACTTGTATTTAAGGGAGTAAATCGTCATGAGTTTGATGCTGCACTTGGCAGAGCGGTGACCCTTGACGATATGCTTACCGATATAAAGAATTTCAAGAAAAACAATATAAATGCAGTAAGAACATGCCATTATCCAAATCAGTCAATATGGTACAGGCTCTGTGATGAGTATGGTATTTATATGATTGATGAGACCAATTTGGAAACTCACGGAAGCTGGGACTATCCGGGAAGCGGTCCTTACCATAAGCCCCTTCCGGACAGTCTTGATGAATGGCGAAACGCTGTTGTTTTCCGTGCTGACAACATGATAAGAAGAGATCGTAACCATGCGGCGGTTGTTATGTGGAGCCTTGGCAACGAAAGCCATGGGGGCAGTAACTTCCTGGCAATGTATCATCATATAAAGGATGTGGATTCAAGCCGTCCCGTACATTATGAAGGTGTTTCGTGGTCTCCCGAATTTGCCGAGGCAACCGATATGGAAAGCCATATGTATGCAAAACCTGCCGAGGTGAAGGATTATCTTTCTCATAATCCTGCAAAGCCCTATGTACTTTGTGAATATATGCATTCCATGGGTAATTCGACAGGCGGTATGAAACTTTATACCGACCTTGAGGACATGTCACTTTCATACAGCGGCGGATTTATATGGGATTATATCGATCAGGGTCTTTATATGGACAAAGAACATACCAGGCTTGGCTATGGCGGTGACTTTGGCGAGCATCCCAACGACGGAGCTTTTTCCGGAGACGGTATAGTTTTTGCAAATCGTGAAGACTCACCTAAGATGCCGGAGGTTAAGCAGCTCTATTCCAATGTTCGCATTAATGTTAATGAAAACCACATTTCCCTTGAAAATCGCAGTCTGTTTACCAATCTTTCTAGGTATTTTGTGAAGTTTACGATTTGTGATGAGGGAAAGATTATTTACAGCAAAGATTTTTGCGATTTAAACTGTGCTCCGGACAACACTCTTGTTTTGGATACCGGATTTGAAGGAATGCTGTCACCCCTTAGTGATTATGTGATTAAGGCTGTATTATGTGAAAAAGAAGCCACACCCTGGGCTGAAGCGGGTCATGAGGTATGCTTTGGCGAGAGAGTCAAGCTTGCTCAGAATGCCCCTAAAGCACTAATCGATACAGACAGGCAGGGCTTTAAAAATATTGTTGATGGCAGGAAAGCCATGGGCGTTGAAACAGAACGCACCAGAATTCAGTTCGGCAAGTTTGAGCAGGGTCCCAGAAAATATGCGGTAGACGGTACCGATTTTGTGCTTACGGCACCGAAGCCTGTATTCTTCAGAGCATATACAGACAACGATCTTGGCTGTGGCTTTGACAAGGCCAGCCAGATATGGCATATGAGTACTCTTTATTTAAAGAGCATTCTGTCATCCTTTGAGGAAACGGATGGGGCTGTAGAGGCTGTATATGACTATAACTCAACAATTGATCCAAGAATCTGGGTCAGAGTTACTTATGAAGTATTTGCCGATGATTCCGTCAGGGTTCATTTAAAATACAGGGGTCTTGAAGGACTTCCCGAGCTTCCCCTCGTGGGCTGGGAAATGAAGCTTGATAAAAAATATGACAACGTTACTTTCTTTGGCAAGGGTCCCGAAGAAAACTATATTGACAGAAATAACGGTTATTCGATGGGGGTATACAGCAGTAAGGTGTCTGATAACCTGACTCCCTACCTTCGCCCTCAGGAATGCGGTAACCGTACGGCAGTAAGATGGATAGAGCTTAAGGATGAAAACGGTGAAGGACTTCTTTTTGCAGCAGAGTCCGGAACATTTGAAGCTTCATTCCTTCCCTACAGTGCTTATGAGCTTAACAACGCAGGGCACATTTATGAGCTTCCGGAGCGTAACTACACCTGGCTTAGAATTATTGCTGCCAATACAGGCGTAGGCGGTGACGACAGTTGGGGAGCTCCTGTACACAGTGAGTTTAAGCCTGATCCTGCCAAGGATGCGGAAATTACATTTGTAATAAAGAAAATATAATAAATTATTAAAAAATATATGATTATATATAACTGTTACGGAGGACAGCTATGAAAGTTTTAGTAACCGGAGTAAAAGGTCAGTTAGGATACGATGTAGTAAATGAACTTGGCAAAAGAAACATTGAGGCAATCGGTGTTGATATTGATGAAATGGATATCACAGATGCAAAAAGCGTGGATTTGGTAATTAAGGGTGCAAATCCTGATGCGGTTATTCACTGTGCAGCTTATACAGCGGTGGATGCAGCCGAGGACAACGTTGATTTGTGCAGAAGGGTAAACAGAGACGGTACTGAGAATATCGCCAGGGTATGTAAGGAACTGGATTGTAAAATGATTTATATCAGTACAGATTACGTATTTGACGGTGAAGGCACCAGACCCTGGGAACCCGATGACAAGCAGACTCCCTTAAATGTATATGGACAAACCAAATATGAAGGTGAGCTTGCGGTTTTAAATAATCTTGAAAAGTATTTTATTGTTCGTATTGCATGGGTTTTTGGCGTAAACGGCAAGAACTTTATCAAAACAATGCTTAACCTTGCAAAGACAAGGAATGAAATTTCGGTAGTAAACGATCAGTTTGGATCGCCTACATATACCTACGATTTGGCAAAGCTTCTTGTAGATATGGTCCTTACCGACAAGTATGGTATTTATCATGCCACCAATGAGGGTATTATCAGCTGGTATGAGTTTGCCTGTGAAATATTTAAGCAGGCAGGCATTGAAATGAAGGTTAATCCGGTATCAAGCGATCAGTATCCTGCAAAGGCAAAGAGACCTTCAAATTCAAGAATGTCAAAAGAAAAGCTTACAGAGAACGGATTTGACAGGCTTCCTACCTGGCAGGATGCACTAAGCAGATATTTGGAAATATTAAAGAATATGGAATAGTTTGGTATTCCTGTTCCATGAGAGGGAAAAATGAAAAGAATAGGCGGTATTATATTAGGTGTTGTTCTTGTGGTCCTGGTTGGGGGATTAGGATATTTTATGCTGTTTAAAACAGTTAAGTGGATTATTCACAGAAATGATGCTGCGCCTGTTGAACCACCTCAGTCCATCGAAATTTCGGTCAGTGACGATGACTGGTCCAAAGATTTGATTGACAGTAGTGTGGTGGATGACACTTCTGCTGATGATATTTCGGCGGGGGATGTGTCCGATAATGATAATTCGGATGTCTCGGGTTCTGAAACAAATGAAAACAGCGATAAGGATCAGGGAAACGAGGCTTCGGAAACTGTAGATAATTCGCCGGTTCCGGAAATAACCACCAACCAGTATCATTATTTTGATAACTTTGATTTTGTATTTATCGGTGACAGTATTTTTGCTGATAATGACGGAAAATATTCGGTTCCAAGGCTGGTAGGGCAGTATACCGGTGCCAGAACCTATAATGTTTCAAGAGGTGGAATGTGTGCCTGTATAGATACAGCAGGCTGGTTAAGCCTTCAGGAAGCGGTAGAATTATTTATCGGTGATTATAGGTGTGATGAAAATGAATCCTATGT
>JAZUJC010000037.1:0-6744 GCA_045642625.1 Lachnospiraceae bacterium | reverse complement strand
AGCAGTACCAGAAGCTTTTAAACCTGGATGAGGTAGATTTGAAGTTTACCGACGATGCTTTACTGGCCATCGCCGAAAAAGCAACCGAGCGAGACACCGGTGCCCGTGCATTAAGAGCCATAATCGAGGAATTCATGCTTGATATAATGTATGAAATTCCCAAGGATAAAAATATCGGAACCGTTACCATTACCCGTGAGTATATCGAGGGCAAGGGCGGTCCCGTAGTAGAAATGAGAACAGTTACTCCCGTTGCTGAAAATCTTATTTCCGACAAAAATTCAACCTCCGAGACAGTGTAGATTAGCCAATATTATGAGTACTCCTTTCAGTAATACCAGTATCCGAAAATGTATAATTTCCGCTATTTTGTTTTTAGCTCTTTCCATAGTTTTTGTATGGCCCATCGGAGCTGTCAGGGAAAATGCGGAAAACTATTTACCCGGTGAAGAAAGCTGGTATGAGCAGATTCCTGCCGATAATACAATAAAGCAGGCTTTTGTTCCTCAAAACAATAATCTTAACAGTATCGGATTACTTCTTGGATATGGTGATTCTCCCATAGACTCAGGAGATTTCACCATATCAATAGAGGATAAAGACAGTAATACGGTATGGAGCAAAACCTTTTCCTACGATACTGTTACTCTCGGTTCTTATTGGGATTTTGGAATTGATGCCTCCCTTAAAAAGGGCAAAAAATACTTTCTGTGTATCTCTGCACACAATTTTTCCAAGGATGCAGTTCCATCCATCGGTCTTTGCCCCAGTGAATACAAATTAAAAGAAAACAAATATCTGACCTATTCGGGTTCTCTGAGTGCTCAGATGATTACCCGCTACAGATACAGCAACGTCTTACCTACCGGTAAAGCAGTTTTACTGGAAGTGGTTTTTGCTGTTATTTGCGGCGCTTTTCTTTTGCTTAATCTGATAAAAATCCCCGAAAAAATATGGAAATGGTACAGCGTAGTGCTGGCTGCCGTCTGCCCTGCAGTTATCGGCCTCTATTTCGAGAGATTACTCAATGAATATCCCGAATACTGGGGAAACCGTGCCCGTATGGTGTGTCTTCTTGTCCTGTATGCATTTGAAATAGTCGCGCTGTTGCTTACAAACTCGGTCAAAATAGGACTTCCCATTTTTGCGATTGTCACTACAGCTTTATATACTACGGAATTCTATGTATACAGTTTCCGAGGAACTCATTTCCGTTTTAACGATTTCCATGCCCTGCAGGCTACTGCGGCTGTGGCATCTCACTACAACTACTCTCCAACGGTAAAAATGACCATTGGCTGGTGTATCTGTATTTTATTTGTTCTTTTGGCAGTATCAATACAGCGAAAACTTCAAAAAACCGGCATCGTAAAAAGAATTATTCTTTTTGCTTCAGGTGTAATTCTGGCCGCAACAACCATATATGTATTAATAGGCACCAACTTCCTAAAAGCAGTCGGAATACCTAACCGATACGGCTTTGCTCAGGAATGGAGCTATGTTGAAAACGGTTTTTTGGTTTCTTTCTGCTATGAAATCAAAAACAATAAAATAATTACTCCCAACAATTACAGTGATAAGTATCTTTCCGAACTGGCGCAGGACAATCCTGCACAGGACTGGAGTATAGACAGGGATGACCTTCCGCATGTGATCCTGATAATGAACGAAAGCTTTTCCGATTTGCGGGTTAATGGCAACCTTGCACTTAATCAGGACTGTATGCCTTTTATAAACTCTCTTACCGATAATACGGTTAAGGGAACCGTTAATGTTTCTGTATTTGGTGGAGGTACGGCTAATTCCGAGTTTGAAGTGCTTACAGGGTGTACTACCGCATTTTTGCCCTATGGCTACTATCCCTACACTCAGCTTATTAACCACAATACGACCTCTTTGGTAACCAAATTCAGGGATAACGGATATAACACCTATTCATTGCATCCCTACAGCAGCAACAGCTGGAATCGTAACAAAGTCTATCCTTACCTTGGCTTTGAGGATACCGACTGGGGCAATCACTTTGTTGAATCAGACAGGCTCCACACCGGTGTGTCGGATGCTGCAACCTATCGCCACATAGAAAAAGTCTTCGAACAATCAAAGGCAGCCGGCGAAAAAATGTTTTTCTTTGAGGTTACTATACAAAATCATGGGCCATATACCGATTCAGACATCGACCAGCAGGTTTGGGCTACAAATGTAAATAATACGGAAGTAAATACTTTCCTCTCCCTGATGTATGAATCAGACAAGGCACTTAAGGAACTGGTGGAATATTTTGAAAAAGAAGATGAGAAGGTAGTTATATGTATGTTTGGCGATCATCAACCGCGAACCTCCGACAACAACTTTTATCAGCAGATTTATAATATGACCGATAATCTGACTGACACCGACAAATTATTAAACAAATATAAGACACCCTTTGTAATATGGGCAAATTATGATATTCAGGAGAAGCAGGATGTGGATATCAGTCTTAATTATTTGGGACTTCTTTTATCGGAAACCGCAGGGCTGCCTCTTTCTTCCCTGGAAACCTTCCTGTCAAAGCAGATAGAACAATACCCCATAATCACCACCAACGGCTATGTCGACAGCCAGGGGAACTACTACTCCTGGGAAAATGACAGCAGTTGCTTAAATGATTACAGGGTATTCCAATATGGTTATTTAGTTAAACGCAAAACCGAATACTGATTTTAACTTTCTTTGGCGCTTAAAATAACATCTATGGTTATCTGTTCGTATCCGTTAGCTCCAAGACGCAGAACCGTAAGCGTTACCTTATCGCCGGCTTTATGATATTCAAGGATTTCCTGAAGATTCACCATTTCCTTAACGGCCTGACCGTCGACCTTAATGATTATATCTCCCATTAAGAGGCCTGCTTCTTCGGCAGCAGAGCGTTCGAATACCTTTGTGATATAAACGCCATCCGGGATTGAATAATCTTCTTTAATCTAATCGTCTACGGCTGTACCCTTTATTCCCAGGTATCCTCTGTCATCGCCGTCAACACGTTCCACGCGTTCACGATTCATAAAGGTTTCTATAACATCCCACACGTCTGATATAGGGATTGCATATCCCATTCCCTCAATAGTGGAACCACCTAATTTATTGGAATTTATTCCAATTACTTCACCCTTAATATTAAGCAGCGCTCCACCTGAATTACCGGGGTTAATTGCCGCACTGGTCTGAATAAGAGAATCCCAGGTATTTTCCATTTCTATATTTCTGTTTAACGCCGAGATGACACCGGTTGTAACAGACTGACCGTAGCCAAGAGCATTACCGATTGCAATGGCAGGTTCACCAATTCTTAAACTGTTGGAATCACCTATTTGGGCCACCTTTATCTTGCCCATGGTAAGTGCCGACAAATCACTCTTAAGCACGCCCAAAACTGCAATATCGATTGTTTCATCGTAACCTTTAACATAGGCAGCCACTTCCGCTCCATCCACAAACTGTGCGGTAAGCTGGACATTTCCCTCTACCACATGGTAGTTGGTTACAATTATATATTCGCTGTCCTTAACACCGATTATTACACCCGATCCACTTGCCTCATATTCCTCGGTATAGGTACGACCCCAATATGAGTAGGTTTGTGTATAAAGGTTCGTAATTGATACCATCGCAGGCATTTCTTTATCGACGACATCTGTCACATCGGTCACTACCGTAGTCACGTTGTCACCGCTTATAACTGTTGTTGTGGAATTACTTACCTGACTGGCCAAATCCTCTTTAAGCTGGGCAACTTCTTTTTCCAATGCCTTGTAGTCTCCGCCTGATGCGGCGCCAATGCTGCGGCCTGTAAGTTTACCTACCGCAAAATAACCCAATGCAACCATTATTCCTGCAACAAGGCCAATTAACGCACCTTCAAGGATTTTCTTTCCAAAAGAAGCCGGTTTCTTTTCTTTTGCTTTGCGTTCTTTCTTTTTTGGTGTTGATGTTGCCTTATCCTTATCAGACTGCAGCGCTGTCAGTGCAGCAACATCAGATTTTTCGTATGTTCGTTTAAAACTATCCGGCTGAGTGTAGCCTATATAGCTTGCAGTAAAGGAATTATTGGGCGTTACCACCGGATTATAGGGATTCTGAGGGATATTCTGCCCAGGTGCCTGAGCAGGGATATTATTTATATTATTGCCTAAATTACTGTTCGCTCTGTTATCTAAAGCACTTATACCTGCAATGTTACTTGCATTATTGTTTATACTGTAACCTGAATAATTATTTGCATTATTGTTTACACCGTTATTTATATTATTATCATATCCGTTCATAGCCAGTCCTCCTGCCTAATAACAAATGCAATATAATGTTCTTATATAGCTTAACATAGCATGATAATATGAATTTCCTGTGTCAATTGTCTAAACTGTTTGTATCTGTTTCCGGCTCCATCACGCGCCTGCCTTCAATTCTGTCGGCCAGCATCTTTAACTCGTCGGCGCTTCTTCCATAACCCTGACGGGCATCAATGGAGGATCTGTCTCTTAACAATTCATCCGCTACCCAATATTCAGGATTTGAAGTTCTTTTAAGAATTCCTTTTTTTGAAAGATACCTGTATCTAAGACCCTTTCTGAAGCCCAGATATTTGTACGCACTCTGAATATATAAAGGAATTACCTGAAAACCTCTTCCGCTTCCGCGAAGATGGGCTGCAGTCATTTTTACAAGCTTTCTTCCCTCTCCGTTAACCGCCAGACCCTTAAATATTTCCGGGTGTTTGGCATGAGATACACCGTTATCAAAATATCTCTTATACTGCTGCTTATTGGTGTAATTATGAGAATGAACTACTTCAGCCTCCGCAACATATGCAATCTTATAGCCTGCGTGAATGGCTTTAGCGGCATACAGCATATCCTCATTAAAAATAGTATGATTCAGAAAACCACCAAGATCGTCAAAAATATCACGCCTGTACATAGCACAGACATTTGAGCAGAAATATGCTTTTATTCCAAGAGTTTCCACATCCGCTTCGCTTCTTACAGCCGAATCTTTAGGGTAATTGAAGGTTCTTGTAAATTTTTCAGCCTCTGTAGAATCAGGTCTTGCCACCTGACGTGCATATGCTACAGCAATTGTAGGATCTTTTTTCAATGCCTTAAGAAGCTTCTCAACCAGTGTATCATCAACCGGCATAGCATCCTGTGTCATCATCAGGAAATAATCGGCACCGGAACGCTTTACCGACTCGTTTCTGGTGCGGCCGTGATCAAATTCTCGCTTAAAAATGTGCCTTATGTCCAGATTTTTGTAGTCAGTGGCAAAAGAAGTAGCATAAATAAGCCTGTCATAATACTTTTGTTCAGTATTGGTTATAACAATCTTTTCGGGCTTAACCGTCTGATTGCTCATTCTTTTGACAAGCTCTAAAAATTCTTTATCCGGATTATATGTAGGAATAATCAAATCATAGCTCATAAACAAAATCCTTATAAAATCAAGGAAGGGCAACTGCCCTTCCCGATCAAAGTCCATATTGTAAAGGCACTGGGCCACAAATAAATGCATACCTACTGGAGGTAAGGTGATGTCTCCTTATAAATCTGATTGCTGTATTCAGAAATATTATCTGAAGGAACATATCCCATCTCACCAAAGAGGAATTCATGAAGCCATACTACATTGCTTTCAAGGTTTAAAGGAATAACACAGCTTCCCTTTGAACCGATAGTACCTGTTGTAACCATTGAAGCCTCAGGGAAACCGCCTTCATCAACAACATTGTACTGAGTTACATCAGACAAAATACTGATAATCTCTGAAAGATCGAGAGAAGTATATACTTCACTGAACACATTGTTACAAATCTTTGTCAGATCAGAAACAGAAGCCGACTTAGCAGCCTCAAGGGTAGCCTGAAGAACTTCTCTCTGTCGCTCGGTTCTCTTAAAGTCGTTACCTGCTGTATATCTGATACGGCAGTACGCAGTAGCCTGAAGTCCGTCCAGGAGCTGATAACCGGTCTCAGTTACCGGGGTATATGAACCTCCCATACTCTCTACCATTGAAATCTGATAGTTGTTAATGTGCTTTATTTCTTCGGCATCTACTTCGATATATACACCACCCAAAGCATCAATAACGTCTCTGAGTCCTTCAAAACCAATTGTAATGAAATCGGTTATGTCCATATCGAGATTTGAGTTAAGCATCATAATTGCCTGTTCAGCTCCGCCGTAAGCATAGCTGGCATTACACTTACCAAAGGCCTCTGAAGAACCCATCTGATTTAAATAGGTGTCACGGTATACCGAAACAAGCTTAACATCCTTTGTTTCAAGGTTAATTGACGCAATCATTATTGTGTCGGTACGGGTTTTCTGTGTTAACGCACCTGTACGGGAGTCAACGCCAAAAAGAGCAATATTTCTGTAACCCTTCATAGTTTCGTTGTTCTTAACCTTCTCATTCATTTTGACGGTAATCTCATCTTCCTTGATGGTTACCTTCTGCATACCGCCACCGGTAACCTTACCGTCAGAATCGGTTTTTGAATCACCAAAAATCTGGATAACAAAATAGAGACCAACAATGAGAACTGCAAGCACCATCAGTTCAACGGCAAAAAGAACAATTTGTCCTGTCTTTCCCTTCTTTTTCTTTGAACGAGGTCTTGAACCGCCCTGAACTCCGGTATTTCTGCCGGTATTTCGACCTACAGGCGGTCTGCCGGTATTTCGATTATTATAATTAGAAGCCATT
>JAZUJC010000036.1:0-4622 GCA_045642625.1 Lachnospiraceae bacterium | reverse complement strand
CCTTGATGGATTTTGAAAAGAAAATAAAACTGGCTTTCTTTTTCCGCTTTTTAACGATTGCCTGTGTTGTTGTATTTTGGATGGTTACTATAGGCCTGGCGGTTTATTACTATAAAAACAGGAATGCGGAGAATATTGAGCAGATTGTGGTATGGCTTCTTTTGAGCCAGACCTGTGTTATGTTCTGTACCGCTATATCCGGGTTTGTGAGCCGTTCCTTTAGAAGGGAGCTGGCAAAAAAACGTGCCAAAACGGAGAGAGAGCATATTAATACTCTTGAAATTGTGTCCACCCTCTGTGCCGGCTACAACGGAGTGTTCTATACCGATTTGCTTAGCGGCGAGGTGAAGCTTTACAGCCTTAATGAAGTGATGATGAACCGCATGGGGCCGGAATTTACAGATGGCCGTTCCTTTGAATGGTATGTGGATTCTTATAAGGACAGGCTTGTTTGTGAAGAGTACAGGGAAGAATTCGCAAGAGAGGTTAATCCCGATAATTTAAGGGAGAAGTTAAAGGACAGAGAGTATTACACATATACATACCTGGGTGATTTAAACGGCAGAAACAATTATTTCCAAATGAAGGCAGCCAAGGTAAACGGATCTGAAAATCATCTGGTTATCGGTTTTGCCGATGTTGACGAGGAAATTCGCGGTAATATGGAGCAGCAGGAAATCCTTAGAAATGCCCTTGAACAGACTCGCGAGGCCAACAAAATAAAGGATACGATTCTTACCAATATTGCTACGGAAATTATGGAGCCGGTAGGCTCAATAGTTGAAATTGCCAGAATGCTTTCAGCCAATGAAGATAATTCGGATTCTGTTAAGAGTTCGGGAAAACATATCCTGATGGATACGGAAAATCTCGGTATGATGCTTAATGACATTATGGAGATGAACCGAATCAGAAGTGAGCAGTTCGTATTTAGAAAAGAACGAACAGATATCTCGAAAATGGTTGAACAGGTTTACCTTGCCGCTTCAGCCAGAGCCAAAGAAAAGAGGGTATCCTTTGAATTTAAAAAGGATATCGTTCACAACATTGTTCTTTGCGATACAAAGCGAGTTACAGAGGTATTGCAGCATGTCTGCAATTTTGTGGCCGAATTTTCATATGAAGAAAGCCTGGTTACCGTAAGCATAAGAGAAACCAAAGTTGTGGGAAGAAATGTCGGCTTTGAAATTGAAGTAGGAAATAACGGCCACGGTCAAAGTATTGATGCAAGGCTTTTAAAGGCTATTTCAGAGCCTAACGGATTTGACGAAATATGCTTCAATCCTTACTACAATCAGGTCCTTGGTATATATCTGTCCAAGACTATTGTGGAGCTTAAGGGGGCTTCTTTTGACATTATCAGCAATGACTCCGACGGAACCAGGATTACGATAAATGTGGAGTTTGGAGCAGAAGACTAATCATAGTTAGATGGAATTTGAAAAATGGATGAGATAAGGCTTTCCAGCGATTTTTTACAGGTTAAAACTGAATATGCCAACGCCTATGGCGGTAATCAGGCCTGGAGCAGCAAGAAATATGTTCAGGGCTATGGTTGTGGTGTGGTTGCTTGTGCCAATCTTCTTTTGCATACGGTAGACAGGCCTAAAGGTACTATGAATGTGGAAGAGTACACCAGGTATGCCAAGCGCCTTCGTCACAGGTATCTTCCGGTTATTCCCAAGTTCGGTATGAACGGCGTATTTATGGCCTGGGGAATGAATCTTCGGTTTCTTTTTAACAGGATTCCGATGCACGCCCGCTGGGGATGCCGCAAAAAGAACATTTTTATGCATATCGAGAGAATGCTTTCCGAAGATATTCCGGTTGTATTGGCGGCAGGGCCCAACTGGCCCAACCTTTGGGGAAAGCATAAGCTTAAATTTTATGCAGGGGAACCGGGAAAATTTTATGAGTCCACATCAATCAACTCACATTATGTAACCGTAACTGCCATGAATGATGAGTATTTAACCATTTCTTCTTGGGGAAAGAAATATTATGTAAACAAGAATGAGTACATGGAATATATTAAAAAGCACAGCAATGCGGTCTTTAGTTCCATATTGGTGGTTAAGTATAAGGGCAAAAAGAGGACCGCAGATAAATGACGATTTTATTAGTTTTACTGGCCGTTTTGCCAAGTCTTGGAATAATCATTTTCGCGTATTTTAAAGATAAAATACGAAAATCCCCTTTGTGGATGGTAATCCTGATGATTTTATGTGGGGCGGTGGCAGTCTTTTTAAGTTTTTCCATAGAGTATTTTGGAGAACATCTGCTGTCAAAAATTCTTTCCGGAGGCGGAACTGTTTTTGTGCTTTTGCTTGCATTTGCTGTTATAGCTCCCGTGGAGGAGGGGGCGAAATTTCTTGGCCTGTGGCTCGGAACCCGGAAAAATCGTGAGTATATATCAGGTTATGATGCTGTTGAATATGCGGTTTTTATTGGACTCAGTTTCGCCATTGTGGAAAATATCGCCTACATTAACCACAAAAATGCCCTGGTAATACTGATAGTGAGAAGCTTTGTTTCCATATTCGGCCATGGAGCATTCGCGGCAATAATGGGTCGTTTTTATGCAAACGCAACATATCATAGACTTAATAACAGGCCGGGATACGGGAAAAATGTTTTGCCGGCACTGGTGCTTCCCATGCTTTTGCATGGACTTTTTAATTTTGTTATTTACACCTGCCCGGAAGATGGGTTTATAACAATGATAGTTTACATAATATTTGCAACGATATTTATGGTTACTTTTTTTCTTATTCTTAACGCGGCAGCAAGGGATGATTCGGAATTTATTATCGAAAACAGTATGAAAACAGCAGAAACCAATGATGCAAATCTGTAGGCTGTATCTAAAAGATACTATACGAGAGGTTATTATATGGACAAGCCCAATATCACAAAAGAATGTATTAAAACAATAACAGAAAATAGGTTCTTTAGCATGGTGGATATTCAGTATGCGCCGGGAAAACACTATTTCAGCACCGGCCGGCACAAGCCTGAAGACATAGTTGCAGTTAAATCTTCTCAGGAGTTTAAAGCCATGCTTCCCGATGCGGTTACCTGTTTTGTAATTGTCAAAACAAAGGGCGCTGAACCGAGGCTGCTTCTTTTGAAGGAATTTCGATACCCTACCGGCCAGTTTTTGGTGTCTCCTCCCGCCGGGCTTATGGATCCTGAGGACAGGGAGGCTGAGAATCCTCATTTTTCAACCGCAGTCAGGGAGATAAAAGAGGAGACCGGAATCGATGTTAAGGAAAGTGACAGGCTTATACTGGTGAATCCCCTTGCTTTTAGTTCGCCGGGCATGACCGATGAAAGCAACGGCCTTGTGTGTGCGGTAATTGACCTTGATGATACCGCGTCCATAACACAGGATGGCGCCGTAGGTTCGGAATGTTTTGATGGTTCTATTATGTTAACCAAAGAAGATGCAAAAGAAATGCTGACAAGGGGCAAAGACGAAGATGGCATTTTCTATTCGATTTATACCTGGTCAGCACTTATGTATTTTGTTTCGGGGATGTGGGAGTAAGATATTTTGATAATTCGTTGATTACATGCTTCTTGTTGGCGCTCCAAAGGGGTGCTTCAAGAAGCTTTTTGCTGCCATCTCCGGTCATTCGGTGTATTACCACGTTCGGGGGAAGCAGCTTGATACACTCTACTACCAAATCAATATATTCGGGCTCGCTTAATACTTTAAAGGCTCCTCTGTTGTACTCGGAAGCCAGATCGGTTCCTCTCAGGACATGAAGAAGCTGGAGCTTAATACCATCAGATCCTGAGTGCCCAACATACTCAACCGTTTCCAGCATTTGCTGTCTGTTTTCTCCGGGCAGCCCAAGTATTACATGGGTTATAACTGTCAAGCCGGCTTCTTTTAGCAGTATGACCGCCTCATCATATACATTTAAAGAATATCCACGCCTTATATATTGGGCACTTTCCTCATGAATTGTCTGAAGGCCAAGTTCCACCCAAACAGGCTTGATGTTGTTTAGCTTAGCCAACAGGCTGATTGTTTCCGGGCTTAGACAGTCCGGCCTTGTTGCTATGGATAGAGCAACGACCTGAGGATGAGAAATGGCCTCGGTATATTTTCTTTTTAAATCATTGATTGGCCCGTAGGTGTTGGTAAAAGCCTGAAAATAGGCAATAAGTCCGTAGGGCTTATCTTTGGGAAGTTTACTGATAACCAGTTCTTTTCCTGAATTTATCTGATCGGTAATGCTTAGACTTCGCTCCTGGGCAAAATCCCCGGAACCGCCTTCAGAGCAGAAAATACAGCCCCGGGTATCAATGGTGCCGTCTCTGTTTGGACATGAAAATCCGGCGTCGAAGCTTATTTTATATAAAGAGGTTCCGTATTCTTTTTTGCAGAAATCTTTTGTCGTAATCATATTTTGCAGCCGGTTACCTGTCTGAAGTGAGAATTGTAAAATAAAAGGCCAATAATTATCCCTGGAAAAGCGGGGCAAAACTCCCTGCTGAATTTACAGGAGCACCACCCTCGCGAAGATGTGAAACGTCACCAAGACATTGAAGTCGAAAATAAGCTTCATCATCCCATCGTTCCTCGGTATTAAGTATGGATATTCCGGTTG
>JAZUJC010000035.1:0-4930 GCA_045642625.1 Lachnospiraceae bacterium | reverse complement strand
TAATTGTTCTATAGGAGATGTATTTGAAATACAGGTTCGTCAGGATTCTGACTTCGGAACATATATAATGACAATTGACTAGTCAGAATACAATAATCAGAGTTTACTTTTTAAGAAGATTATATGGAAATACCCCCAAATGAGTAATCATTTGGGGGTATTTATTATTCTTGACAATACATTTTCTGCGGAGCGTGAAATTTATTGTTCATGACAATAAATTTTCCTGCAGAGCATAAAATTTATTGTTCTACGTTTTTATGTGCGGTAGAAAGCATCAGCTTAATTCGGTTCAGCTGGTTTACTTCGGAAGCACCGGGGTCGTAGTCGATGGCTACAATATTTGCACCGGGATATTTTGCACGAAGCTGCTTTATTACGCCCTTTCCGACCACGTGGTTGGGAAGACATCCAAAGGGCTGTGCACAAACAATATTTTTCGCGCCCTTATGGATAAGCTCTATCATTTCTCCGGTTAGGAACCAGCCTTCACCGGTCTGGTTACCGATAGATACAATGTCGGATGCATGTTTGGCTGTTTCGTGTATATTGCCCGGAGTGTCGAAATGGATACTCTTTTTGCAGGCACGGGTCATGCTTTTTCTTAATACATTAACGGCCTTAATTCCAAGCTTTCCGCCTAGTGCCTTCATTGTAGGCATTCCAAGGTGATCGTGTTTAAATTCCTGGTTTTTAAAGCAGTAAAGAAGAAAATCAACAAGGTCCGGAACAACTGCCTCGGCGCCCTCTGCTTCAAGCAGTTCTACAACATGATTGTTGGCTGCGGGAGAGTATTTAACCAGTATTTCACCTACAACACCAACACGGGGCTTTTTGATGTCATTTATGGGAATGGCATCAAAATCCTTAACCATCTTTGTACAGAGTGACTTGAATTTGAAGAAGCTTACATGCTTGCGGCACAGGAATTGTTCACAAATCTTAAGCCACTTTTGATGTACCTGTTCGGTTTCACCCGGATTGATTTCATAGGGGCGCATTCTATATACGCATCTTTGGAATATATCTCCAAAAAGAGCAGCATATACAATACGTATTGCCAGGGCGGCAGTAATTTTAAAACCGGGCTGCTTTTCGAAGCCGGAAAGGTTAAGTGAAAGGACGGGGATTTGTTCCATTCCGGCTTTTCTTAAGGCTCTTCGGATAAATCCGATGTAATTGGTGGCACGGCAGCCTCCGCCTGTCTGGGTAATAATTAAGGCTGTTTTGTTTAAATCGTATTTGCCGGATTCTAAAGCCTGCATCATTTGGCCAACTACCAGTAACGAAGGATAGCAGGCATCGTTGTTAACATATTTTAAACCATAATCTATGGCTGATTTATTGTCATTTCCGAGTATTTCGAAATTGTAGCCTGCATTGTTAAACGCAGTTTCAAGCAAGTCAAAATGAATCGGAGACATTTGAGGTGCCAAAATAGTGTATTCGCGTCTCATTTCCTCGGTAAAAACTTTGTTTTTGAATGCCGAGGAGCGTATTGTACGCTTATAATGTCTCATTTCACGGACTCTCAATGCAGAAAGGAGAGAACGGACTCTGATTCTTGCCGCACCTAAGTTGTTGACTTCGTCAATTTTTAAGCAGGTATATATTTTGTCTGAATCCGATAAAATATCATTTACCTGATCGGTTGTAACGGCGTCGAGACCGCAACCAAAAGAATTTAACTGGATAAGGTCCAGGTTATCAACTGTTTTTACATAGCTTGCAGCGGCATATAATCTTGAGTGATACATCCACTGATCGGATACAATCAAAGGACGCTCGGGTTTGGCAAGATGAGATACACTGTCTTCGGTAAGCACCGCAACTCCGTAAGAGGTAATCAGTTCGGGAATACCGTGATTGATTTCGGGGTCGATATGGTAGGGCCTGCCGGCCAAAACAATGCCTTTTTTGCCGGTTTCTTCAAGATACTTAATAATTTCTTCTCCCTTGGCCTGCATATCTTTATGAGCCTTCTCAAGCTCTTCAAAAGCAGCGCCTACAGCATCGTTAATTTCCTGGGCGGAAATTTCGGTAAATTCTTTTACCAGTGCCTGGGCAATAGTATCCTTTGATTTAAATGACATGAAGGGGTTTCTGAATTTAACCTCACCCCTGGTTATCTCTTCAACGTTATTTTTTATATTTTCGGAGTAAGAGGTGACAATAGGGCAGTTAAAGCTGTTGTTGGCACCCTCAGTTTCGTAGCGTTCATAAAAAATTGCCGGATAGAATATGAAATCAGGATTTTTATTAATAAGCCACTGAATATGTCCATGAGCCAGCTTGGCAGGGTAGCATTCCGACTCACTGGGGATTGATTCTATACCCAATGAATAAATGTTATGATTGGACAGCGGAGAAAGAACAATACTGTAGCCAAGCTTTGTAAAGAAGGTATGCCAAAAAGGATAGTTCTCATACATATTAAGAACTCTGGGAATACCAACGGTACCTCTTTTTGCTTCATCTAAAGGCAAAGGCTCGTAGCCAAAGAAACGCTTTAACTTGTAATCAAAGAGATTGGGCACGTTGTCTGCGTTCTTTTGCTTGCCGATACCGCGTTCACAGCGGTTTCCTGAGATGTACTGACGACCGCCCGAAAAACGGTTAATGGTTAATCGGCAGGAGTTGGTGCAGCCACGGCACTTTGTCATGCTGGTTTCAAAAGAAAGATTACAAATATCTTCATAATCAAGCATTTTTGTTTTGTAATCTTCGGTATATTTTTCGCGTGCAATCAAAGCAGCACCGAAAGCACCCATAATTCCGGCAATATCAGGCCTGATTGCCTTACAGTCGGCTACGGTTTCAAAAGCGCGCAGAACAGCATCGTTGTAGAAGGTACCGCCCTGTACAACGATATTTTTTCCAAGGGATGAGGCATCACTTACCTTGATAACCTTGAATAATGCATTCTTTATTACCGAATAAGCAAGACCCGCCGAAATGTCATCTACTCCGGCGCCTTCCTTTTGGGCCTGCTTAACCTTGGAGTTCATAAATACGGTACAGCGGGTACCGAGATCTATGGGGTATTTGGCAAACAGAGCTGCTTTGGCAAAATCCATTACACTGTAGTTAAGGGATTTTGCAAAGGTTTCTATGAAAGAACCGCAGCCTGATGAGCAAGCTTCGTTTAACTGAACGGAGTCAACGGTCTGATTCTTAATCTTGATACATTTCATATCCTGACCGCCAATATCCAAAATGCAGTCTACATTTGGCTCAAAAAATGCGGCAGCATAGTAATGGGCCACGGTCTCTACTTCACCGTCATCCAGTAAAAAGGCAGACTTCATAAGCTCCTCACCGTAACCGGTGGAGCAGGAGCGCACTATATGGGCATCTTCAGGCATTTCATTATAAATTGCCTTTAATGCATCTATGGCAGTCTGAAGGGGAGAGCCGTTGTTATTTGAGTAAAAAGAATGAAGCAAATCACCGTCTTCGGATACTACCGCAATCTTTGTGGTGGTGGAACCTGCATCAATACCAAGAAAACAATTGCCATGGTAATCTTTTAAAGAACCCTTTTTAACGCAGGCCTTTTCGTGACGGGCTTTAAACTCGTTATATGCTTCTTCGTCAGAGAAGAGAGGCTCCATACGGGCAACCTCAAAGCCCATGGTAATACCGCCGGCCAGCTTTTCAATGAGGAAATCAAGGTTGTAAGAAATACGTTCTTTTGCACCGGGATGACTGTCTCTTGCAGTAACAGCAGATCCGATGGCTGCAAAAAGATGGGATTTTTCGGAATCAATAATGTGCTCTTCATCCAGTTTAAGAGTACGTATAAAAGCAGCCTTAAGCTCGGTAAGGAAGTGAAGAGGACCGCCTAAGAAGGCAACCCTTCCCCTGATAGGCTTACCGCATGCAAGGCCGGAAATGGTCTGATTAACAACAGCCTGAAAAATGGATGCTGCCAGATCTTCCCTGGTGGCACCGTCATTAATAAGAGGCTGGATGTCTGTTTTTGCGAAAACACCGCAACGGGCAGCTATGGTATATAAAGAATTGTAGGACTTGGCATATTCATTAAGCCCTGCGGCATCGGTCTGAAGAAGGGATGCCATCTGGTCAATAAATGAGCCTGTACCGCCGGCACAGATACCATTCATACGCTGTTCCACATTTCCGTCTTCAAAATAAATGATTTTGGCATCCTCACCGCCGAGCTCAATGGCTACATCGCAGCCGTTTGTAACGGTTTGGAGAGCTGTTGATACGGCAATAACTTCCTGAGTAAAGGGAACTTCCAGATGGTTGGCAAGGGTAAGTCCGCCGGAACCGGTTATCATGGGATAAACTTCAAGGTTGCCGGTAACTTCTTTTGCCTTTTTAAGAAGGTTTAAAAGAGTTTCCTGTATATTTGCAAAATGTCTCTGGTAATCAGAGAACAGTATATTGTTTTTGTCGTCCATCAGGGCAATTTTAACTGTTGTTGACCCGATATCTATTCCTAAAGAGTACATTTCCTACCTAATCCTGTTTTACGTGAAAATTATGTTTTGACGCATAAAACGCATAATACTAAAAGGTATTATAAAACAGAAAAAATAAAAAGCAATTGATTGATTCCCCTGATAATATTAAATAAATATAAAATATCTTAAAAGATATAGGGCTTCATTGCCAATAAAGGGCGTAAATGGTAAACTAAAGGCTGTGTTTAACGCGAATTAATATCGTTAAGGAGGATTTATATCCGATTTACGCAATATGCCGGGCAAAATGTGACTGCCCTGGATTTGAATCGGAATAAACGGATTATATGGATAAATTAGAACGTAAATTTGGCAAATACGCCATTAAGAATTTGCCGCTGATACTTATTGTTTGTTATGGAATAGGGTATTTGTTGACGATTATGGAGTGGAATACGCAGAACCCTATTTTATATTATTTTAGGCTGAATCCTGAG
>JAZUJC010000034.1:0-10006 GCA_045642625.1 Lachnospiraceae bacterium | reverse complement strand
GTTTCATCTCACTTCTGAATGATCTTTTCAAAGATTTTCAGGGTTGCATATGCTGTTCAGTTATCAAAGTGCTTTGTTGTGTCTTAGCGACGCAACGGTGTTATATTATCACTACCGCTATTGCTCGTCAAGACTTTTTTCAAACTTTTTTTAATATTTTTTTATCTCAAAAAAAGTTCCACCTGCGAACGACTTATTCGCGGTGGAATTTTAATTTAGCACGATTATATTTCCTTGTCAACGGCTTATTTTAAGCCATTTTTTTCTTTTTTATCGATGCTTCAATATCTAGTTTCTTCCTATATATAATATCGCTAGATATTGTTTATTGTTTATCAAAATATTTTTTACCGGAGCTGGGAATAAAATATGTTCTTATATATCCATCGGTAGAAACAACAACAAACTCTCCTGTTGATTCCAAAAAGAATACATCGTCTCCATCTTCTTTTTCTGTTTTATGAAGAGATTCCGGATTATTAATAACTTTGTTTGCAGCAGCTGCATAATCTTCTTTTGTCTCAAAGCCCATTTCTATTCCATGCTTTTCATAATGCTGCTCCCACAGGTTGTTATTTCTGAAACAATATTCTTTTTCTTCTATCTCTGTCGATACTTCATTATCTGCTGTATCGCTGAGCGAAGGCTCTTCAACAGAAACCTCATTGGTGTTTTCCACCGATATACTTTCCGAAACGCTTGGATTAACGGAAACCACTGTTTGAACAGATACCGACTCCTCGACGTTTGTTTCTGATGTTGTAAAAATATCAATAATATCGTCTAATGAACATCCACAAGTACTAACTGCTATAACAATGCATATTAATATAGAAAGAAGCTTTTTTCTCAATTTCACGATAACTACCTCAGTAAACACGCAACTACTTATTTTCGCTTAAATATTTTTCCTTTGCCTCGTTTAATGACAGCTCATTAGCTCCACCTCTAAAGTCGGGGTTTGCACGCTGAACAGGATCATCCTCCCACTTACATATGGGACAAATTTCATATTTTCCGGCCTGATTCAATCGATATCTGGTACAGCAGGGGCACATTGTATCTTTTGACATAGTTTTTTCCGGACTGTTGGTTATATTTATATTTTTATTCGGACTGTTATATGTGCTTGTCATTGTTCCTTTAACAGAATAGGGGTTTTTGTTTTGCTGCACCGGTTTCTTTTCGTTGCTTACCCGTCCTGCCCAGGAAAGAAACGAAGTAAGAATCAGGCAATATAAAAACCAACCAATCAAAACGGCAAAGCCTGCCCATAAAGGCACAACCGGGAAAAAGTGGTGCAAAACAAACAAAATAATAGCAATAATGGGCCACTCCGGTCTAAATAACATATTTAAAATAACGCTTAATGCTAATCCGCTGTTTCTATTTGGTCTTCTCATTCATTTATCCTCTCATTTTTCAACTGCGTTAAGCTAAGTAAATATTTCTTTTTTATAATAACAAAAAATAAGAAGGAATATCAAATTCCTTCTTATCTTAATTGCTAAACGGAGAAAGAGGGATTTGAACCCTCGCGCCGGTTACCCGACCTACACCCTTAGCAGGGGCGCCTCTTCAGCCTCTTGAGTATTTCTCCTTAAGCTGTAGCTAACCGCTACCAATATTTAGTTCGCGTCACAACGCAAATTTGATTATATATAAGCAAAATAGGTTTGTCAACAACTTACGTATATATTTAAGCCTCTACAGTAAAAAGAACTTCTTCGATTCTTCTCTTTACTTCGGCAGCAATTTGAATTGTGCTCATGTCCTTATATTCTTCGTAGTACAAAGGCTTTAAATAATGGATATGAACCGTAATCTGCTTGGTGGATTTTTCATCAAAAGGCTTGAAGCAGTCAATCTGAGCCACGGGAACAATAGGTGCTTTGGCCTTTACCGCACTTTTAAAGCTTCCACCCTTCATCTCAAGCATCCGATTTCCCATTTTACTGCGCGTTCCTTCAGCAAAAATCAGGAAGTTCTCACCGTTCTTAACTCGCTCTGTCATTTCCTGAATTACCTTCATTGACTGTCGTAAATCTTCACGATCTATAGCAAGAGAATCAAGAGCACTCATTACCTGCTTAATCAACGGCATATTCTTTATTTCTTTTTTGAGTACAAAAGAAAATGCGCTGGGACAGCTGTCCAAAAATGCCAGTACGTCATATAATCCCTGATGATTCGGAAAAAGAACAAATCCGTTTTCCTTGGGTACATTTTCAACATTGTGGACTTCAACCTTAACGCGTCCGCGCTTGTTGCATCTTTTTGCAATTTTTTTAATAAAAGCGAAGGTCTTTTCTTTATCGGTATGTTTTCTAAGCCATCGCATTCTTAATAAATAATATGGTACTGCAAATATTTGCGTTATTACCATCAATGCTATTCTCATAATTTACTCCCGACAGTATTTTTCTTTTGATATATCGTAAAGATTGTTTCCAAATTTATCCATGACAACAATTACAGGAAAATCTTCGACCACCAGCTTTCGTATTGCTTCGGTACCAAGGTCATCATAGGCAACAACCTCTGAAGATTTTATGGCTTTGGATAAAATCGCACCGGCTCCGCCTACGGCTGCAAAATAAACTGCACCGTTTCTGATGATTGCTTCTTTTACCTCATTACTACGGCGTCCCTTTCCAATCATTCCCCTAAGACCCAAATCGAGAAGCTTCGGAGCATACTTATCCATACGGCTTGCAGTTGTAGGGCCTGCAGATCCTATAGGGCGACCCTCCCTTGCAGGTGAAGGGCCCATATAATAAATAGTATTTCCTTCCATATTAATAGGAAGAGTCTCTCCCTTAGCCAGTGCCTCGTCCATTCTTTTGTGAGCTGCATCTCTGGCTGTGTATATTATTCCGGAAAGATATACATAATCACCGGCTTTTAAATCTTTTGTGTTTTCCTCGGTAAGAGGTAAGCTTATATGTTTTTCCAAATCAGTTACCTCCTATATTGTTCTGGATACGTGTCTGTTAACATGACAGCAAATATTTACGGCAACAGGAAGACCTGCTATATGAGTCGGATATGTAAGTACATTTACGGCAAAAGCAGTTACGCTGCCACCCAAACCACCGGGACCTATTCCTGTTTTATTTATTTTTTCAAGCAGTTCTTTTTCGAAATTAGCCACCCACTCAATATCCGAATGAGTTCCGGCCTGTCTCGTTAATGCTTTTTTAGCCATAATCGCACATTTTTCAAATGTGCCTCCGATACCTACACCCACAACCATAGGCGGGCATGCATTGGGACCGGCGTCTTTAACTGCCGTAAGAACTGCGTTCTTTACCCCTTCAATTCCGTCAGCAGGTTTTAACATAAACACACGGCTCATATTCTCTGAACCAAATCCCTTGGGAGCTATTGTAATATTGACCTGATCCCCGGGAACAATTTCGTAATGAATTACTGCAGGCGTATTGTCCTTGGTATTTACTCTTTCAATTGGATCACTTACAACGGATTTTCTTAAATAGCCATCAATGTAGCCTCTTCGAACGCCCTCATTAATTGCATCCTCAAGTGAACCTCCCACAAAATGGACTTCCTGACCGATTTTTACAAAAATAACAGCCATTCCGGTATCCTGACAAATGGGAATCATATCATCACCGGCAATTTTCAGATTATCCTGAAGTTGACAAAGAACCTGCTTTCCAAGCTCAGACTCCTCTGTATTAACCGCTGTATCCAAACATTCTTTCATATCAGCCGAAAGAAAATGATTGGCTTCGATGCACATTTCCTTTACTGCCGATGTAATTAATTCAACAGAAATATCCCTCATGAGTAATTCCTTTCACTTTTGCTAAATTTAATAATATCATATTTTACCGTTTATTTCTTATTTGTTTTTATTAATAAGAAGAAAAAGCAAAAAAATCTTGATAATTGCAACTTTTTTAACTATGATTACATATTGGACTAACGTATTAGCATATGTAGATTTATAGGTATATTAATGAATTATATTGTTCTCGATCTGGAATGGAACCAGGGATCCCAATCCCCTTCCGTTACCGGAGCCCCGGTACCCTTTGAAATAATTGAAATCGGTGCCGTAAAACTAAATAAAGACCGAATTATGACCGGTGAGTTTTCTGAGTTGGTGAAACCTCAGATATATAAAACCATGCACTATATGACCGGTAAGCTGATTCATCTTAAAATGCAGGAATTAACAAACGAGCTTCCTTTTCCCGAAGTTATGGCTAATTTCCTGGATTGGTGCGGCCCAGACCCGGTATTTTGTACCTGGGGTCCCCTGGATTTGTATGAACTTCAGCGTAACATGACTTACTACGGATTTGATGCTCTTTCGGATGGTCCCCTGGCCTTTTATGATGTTCAAAAGCTTTTTGCCCTTGAACACGAAAAGGATCATAAGCGTCTTTCTTTGGAATCTGCAGTTGATATGCTTGGAATTGAAAAAGATATTCCTTTTCACAGAGCTTTCAGCGATGCCTATTACACGGCAAAGGTTTTTGCGGAAATAAAAAAAACCGATACACTTCGCCATTATTCTTATGACGTTTATACTCCCCCGGCTGACAGAGCGCACGAGCCTCTTCTGTTTTTCGGAAATTATGATAAATTCATTTCCAAAACATTTCCGTCCAGGGAAGCATTAATGACAGACCGAAAGGTAAGAGATTCAAGCTGCTATATTTGCAAAGCAAAGACAAAGAAAATTGTTAAGTACTTCTCTCCTACCGGAAAATATTTCTTAGGACTGGCTAAGTGCGAAAAACACGGCTTTATAAAAGTTAAAATTCGAATCAGAAAATCCGAGCAGGGAGAATTCTTTTCCGTAAAAACAAGAAAGATTGTTTCTGAAGAGGATGCAACCGAGATAACTAATCGTTCTGAAAAACTTAAAAAGAATAAGAAGGTAAAAGAAAAATAATGGAAGAATCATATTTTATATTTAAGGATTTGGCAATTATTGTTATTTTTGCAAAACTTTTCGGAATAATAGCCAGAAAGTGTAAAGCGCCTCAGGTTGTAGGCGAAATCATTGCAGGTTTGCTAATCGGACCCAGCGTCTTAGGCCTTGTAAACATTAACGAGTTTCTGATTAAAATGGCTGAAATCGGCGTTATTCTTCTGATGTTCAGTGCCGGACTTGAAACTAATTTAAGAGATTTAATCAAAACCGGGTTTAAAGCTACACTAATTGCCTGTGCCGGAGTATTTGTTCCCCTGGTTGGCGGAACGATTTTGTATATGTGCTTTTATGGTTTCAGCCCTCTTGGTTCGGATAAGTTTTACTCCGCAATATTTATCGGTGTAATCCTTACGGCAACCAGCGTCAGCATCACTGTTCAGGCACTTAGAGAGATGGGCAAGTTAAAAGGATTGATTGGAACAACCATTTTAAGTGCTGCCATTATCGATGATGTAATCGGTATTATTGTACTTACGGTAGTAATAGGGCTTAGACAGGGTGGTTCCAGTGCCGGAATGGTTTGTTTAAAAACCGCTTTGTTCTTTGTTTTTGCAATAGTTGTTGGCTACGTTATATATAAGATTTTCAAATTTGTGGATAACAGATATCCTCACACAAGAAGAATTCCCATCATGGGACTTGCTCTTTGCCTTGCAATGGCTTTCATTGCAGAAAAATATTTCGGTATTGCTGATATTACCGGAGCCTATGTTGCAGGTATTATTCTTTGTAACATCAGAGATTCCGAGTACATTGCCGAAAAAATGGATATTAACTCATATATGCTGTTCGGTCCTATCTTTTTTGCAAGTATCGGTCTTAAAACAAATATCAGCGCGTTAAATGTTGAAATTCTTATTTTTGCTCTTGCATTTGTAGCTGTAGGCCTTATATGTAAAATTGTTGGTTGCGGTTTGGTTGCAAAAGCATGCCGATTCAGCTGGCCTGATTCATTAAAAATCGGTGTCGGCATGATGACCCGAGGAGAAGTTGCACTGATTGTTTCTCAAAAGGGTTTACAGGTTGGATTAATCGATCCGGTATACTTTACTGCGGTTATTCTGCTAATTATAACTTCTTCTATTGCAACACCTATAATACTGAAGGTTTTGTACACTAAACATCCTCCCAAAGAGGATTTTGATAATAAGCAGCTCGCTAATTAACAAATATACAGAGAAATATATTCTTTTACCAAAATGATTTAAAGAATCCGGAAGTAATTACTCCGGATTCTTTTTTTATAATTCAAACACTTAATTTTCCTGCATATATGCAAAGATTTTTGATTTATCACATCCTGTCAGACCAAATTACAAATTTCGAAAAGTTATCTTGACATACTGCAAAACATAATATATTATCAAATTCAACAATATTATATGCCGTATAATATTGTTAAACAAATATTGTTAAATATCATTAACCAATTACCTCTTTTCAGAAAGGAATCAATATGGTTTTTAATACAGGTGCCGCCTTACTGGATGGAATAGTGCTGGCTATAGTCAGTAAAGAACCTCAGGGAACCTACGGTTATAAAATAACCCATGACGTTAAAGAAATTCTTGATATTTCTGAATCAACCCTGTATCCGGTATTAAGAAGGCTTCAAAAAGAAGAAAATTTATCTGTATATGACCTCCAATTTGATGGACGAAATCGCAGATACTATAAAATTACCGAAAAAGGAATAATTCTGCTGCATCAAACCATTAAAGAATGGAATGAATACAGTAAAAAAATGAACTCAATATTCAGTGGAGATAATAACAATGACTAAGACAGAATATTTAAAAAGAATAGAAATGTGCCTTCAGGATATCCCGGCCGAAGAAAGACGGGATGCAATGAGCTACTATAATGACTACTTTGATGAGGCAGGGGAAGAAAATATCCGGGAAGTTATAAAAGAATTGGGAAGTCCCGAGGATGTCGCTGCAAAAATCCGTGAAAATATTACCGATACGGTAAAAGCAAATCCTCAAAACAATGATGCAAAAGAAAATAAGGCCCAAAAACTTCCTCAATGGGTTATAACATTATTGATAACCGGTCTGGTATTAATAATAGTTGTGCCTTTATTTATTGCAATCGGTGCACTTATAGTTAACCCCAAGGGCAACAGAGATTATTCTTCTGCAAAAACAGATACTCAAAAAGAAACTCAGGCTTCCGGTCCGATTGCAAACAAAAACAGCATTAAAACTCTTAATATAAATGTGGGTTCCTGTGATGTTGATATCAAAATTTCCAATTCGGAAACATTTGAGTTTGATGGATCACCGGAACTGATTGACGGAAAAAATACCATTTCCATGACTGATTCTTCAATAGATATATCTCATAAAAATAAAAGCATAATAGGTGGAAAAAATCTTAAGCTTACAATATTTGTTCCAAAGGGTTACGAATTTGAAGATGTAAATATTGATCTGGGCGCCGGTGAGTTAACTGCTGCCGAATTAAACACCAAAAATCTTGATATAGAATTAGGAGCCGGAAATATAGTTATTAACAATCTTACCGCTCAGGATATTGATTGTGAGTGCGGATGCGGAAATGTTGAATTGTACGGCTCAATCAACGGAGATTTAGACGCTGAACTCGGACTTGGTAACCTTACTGCCGAAATTATAGGAAAAGAAACCGATTACAACTACAAAATTTCCTGCGCAATGGGAAATATTACTATCGGTGACAGCAGTTACGCCGGTTTTTCCTCAACAAAAAAAATTGATAATTCGGCTTCTAATACATTCAACATTGATTGTGCTTTGGCAAATGCAGAGATATTCTTTAAATGATGATAGAAAAAGAGATAAACGCTCCCTGCGGGAATCGAACCCACAACTGACCCTTAGAAGGGGCCCGTTATATCCATTTAACTAAAGGAGCTGGATTTTTAATCCGGATATGTAATATTCCCCTGAAGCCAAATTGTGCCTTTAAATCTACGGCCCACTTCAGGTTCACCCATTACATCGTCTTTATTGATGCAAACGGCAAGCTTTATTTCGTTGCAAAGAAGTACCATTTGATAAATTACTTCACCGGTTACAACATTTTTTACCATTCGCCAATTCTGGATTTCTCCGAGAATCGAGTACTGATCACATTCTACACCATATGGCATAAAATATGTATCAACAAGTGTATAAATATCATTGCTCCTGATTTTCCTTGAAATCTGGGAGTAAATATCCATATCACTTAATGTAAGCGTTTCTATTGCGCTCTCATCGCCCTTCTTAGCGGCTTCCATTAACATATTACGATTTTTCTTTGTTTCGTTAGCTTTTTTTATTTCCCTGGGATCCTTCATGATTGGCATCATAATGGTTCCCTCTAACGAAAGTCCGGTAAATGCAATTCTTGTTCCACTGTCTGGAAGAGTTTTTGTACATTTCTTAATAATATAAGGCATTTTGTTTTGAAGGTAGAAAATAATTGTTATTCCAACCCTCTCATCTTCCAAAACACCAGAATAAGAAATATGAGCAGCGTTCCTCTCTATTGTAACTCTTTCTTTCGTCGAATCAATATCTGTTTTAAAAAAAGGGTAACAATAATCAAAAATAAATTTCTCATCCTTACCCATTTCACCACATACAGTGAGCCCCATACCCGGAGCAAAATATGTAGAATACTCAGCTAACAGTATATCATGCTCGTTGGTAGTAAATAAACGCTCTCCTGCGTTTTTTATCGCTAATTCGACCAAAGATTGTAAACTTTCCCGGCTGTGTATGCCGGAAAAGCCTATCGATCTTAAAAATTTATGCATTTCTATTACTTAAGTACGGTTTTACCACCCATATAAGGCTGCAATACTTCAGGAATGGTAACAGAACCATCTGCCTGTAAGTGATTTTCCAAAAATGCAATAAGCATTCTGGGAGGAGCAACTACTGTATTGTTAAGGGTGTGAGCAAAGTACTTATTTCCATCCTTATCTTTAATTCTAATCTTAAGACGGCGAGCCTGTGCATCACCAAGGTTTGAACATGATCCAACCTCAAAATACTTTTTCTGTCTGGGTGACCATGCTTCAACGTCAAATGATTTAACCTTCAAATCAGCAAGGTCTCCGGAACAGCACTCAAGTGTACGAACCGGAATATCAAGAGATCTAAACAAATCTACTGTATTCTGCCATAATTTTTCAAACCACATAGGTGAATCTTCAGGCTTACATACAACAATCATTTCCTGCTTTTCAAACTGATGAATTCTGTAAACGCCTCTCTCTTCAATACCGTGAGCACCTTTTTCTTTTCTAAAACAAGGTGAATAGCTTGTAAGAGTAAGGGGAAGCTGTTCTTCAGGAGTGATTGTATCAATAAACTTACCAATCATTGAGTGTTCACTGGTACCGATAAGATAAAGATCTTCGCCTTCAATCTTGTACATCATTGCATCCATTTCAGCAAAGCTCATTACACCGGTAACTACATTTGAACGAATCATGAAAGGAGGTACACAATAAGTAAAACCTCTGTCAATCATGAAGTCTCTTGCGTCAGGAATAACTGCAGAGTGCAGTCTGGCAATATCACCCATTAAATAATAGAATCCGTTTCCGGCAACTCTTCCGGCAGCATCAATGACAATACCATTGAATTTTTCCATTATTTCTGTATGATAAGGAATTTCGTAGTCAGGAACTAAAGGTTCGCCATATTTGGTTACTTCAACGTTTTCGCTGTCGTCTTTACCAATGGGAACACTGGGATCGATAATATTGGGAATTACCATCATAATCTTGGTGGTTTTTTCTTCCAATTCTTTCTGCTTTTCATCAAGCTCGGCAAGTAATGCTGAATCTCTTGCAACTTCTGCCTTTTTAGCCTCAGCTTCTTCTTTCTTTCCCTGAGCCATTAATGCACCGATTTCCTTGGAAATCTTGTTCTTCTGAGCCTTTAAATCATCAGCTTCCTGCTGAGTTTTTCTTCTGGCTTCGTCAAGAGCAATAACTTCATCTACTAAAGGAAGCTTATCGTCCTGAAATTTCTTTTTAATGTTTTCTTTTAC
>JAZUJC010000033.1:0-11637 GCA_045642625.1 Lachnospiraceae bacterium | reverse complement strand
GACATCAAGATTTTCTTTTTCAATCATTTCATTGGTCTCTTTGACCTCAAACATATTTATCATGAATATACCCGTCCTTTAAATTCTATGCATTGAATTAAATATTTCTTCCTGCTGGCACTTAATCATTACACCGATTGACTTACCAAGCGCATCCAGTTCATCACAAATTACGCCGAATTTCTTTGTGGCATTGTTCATATCAACAATCATCATCATATTAAAATAGTCAGAAACGATGGTCTGAGAAATATCAAGAATGTTGATATTATTATCGGCCAGATAGGTGCATGTCTTTGCTATAATACCTACGGTATCTTTACCGACAACTGTAATAATAGTTTTGTTCATTAATATATCCTCCTAATGGAAAAAACTTTTAATTTATATTTCAATCAAATCACCGGGACAGTCCCGCCTCGCAACGGAAATAGGAAAATCTGTGCCACGATAATTATTCCCGCCATCGGTATCGATCATAAACTTTACCGTCTCATAGGCGATTTCAGGCATATTATTTTCCTTTGACAGGTGACCTAAAATTATATACTTGGTATTATCACATAAAAGAGAAGAAATCAATCTTCCACCGGCTTCATTGGACAAATGTCCGCGATCCCCAAGAATTCTACGCTTTAAGGGATATGGATAAGGCCCTGTTTCCAACATTCTTACATCATGATTGGCTTCACAAAGAAGAATATCCATGCCAAATAAGCAGCCCCTCGTATATTCATCATAACAGCCAAGATCGGTAATAATTGCTGCCCTTTTACCCTCATTGTAAATGCGCATTGCCAATGGTTCATTGGCATCATGGGAAATTCGCATAGGATTAACGATAATATCCTTAATAATTACCTGTTCATCGGCTTTAATCGGCTTTAGCAGAGCTTTATCAATCTCTCCGATTTGAGAGCATTGCTTTATACCTTCAATAGTACCTGCTGAGGCATAAATGGGAATTCCGTATTTTCTGGCCAACACTCCAAGCCCACCAATGTGATCGCTATGCTCATGAGTAATAAATATCGCATCCAGCTCACCCGGCTTCACTCCGATACCGTTAAGCCCGGCTTCTGTTTTTTTGCCACTGATTCCCGCATCAATGAGGATATGGGTAGTATCCGAACCGGTATATATACAATTACCGGAGGAACCGCTGGCAATAGTCATAAATCTCATTATAAAAAAATCCTTTAGTTAATTTGCCCAGTATACTTCCAAAACATCGCCTTCGCTAAGTACGCTCATATACTCAGCTTTAGCTCCGTTATGGTTGGTAACAATAGTTTTACCCTGGGGCTTTGCCAGATCAAATTCAATATAATCAAACACATCTACAAAAACAAATTCTTTTTTACCCTTAAGTGTAACGGGCTTTTGATTAACCATAACGGTTATTCCGTCTTTGTTTTCGGAAGTTTTTACTTCATCAGCTTCTTTAACAGTACTATCTGCATTTAAACTGTCGCTGGCTTTTTCATCACCGGTTGAAGTCATATTATCCGAAGAATCAGCATTTGCTTGTAAGGCAGCATCAGAGTTGTCCAAAGAAGCTGTTTCCATTGAAGAATCACTTTCATCCTCATCGCCTTCAGGCAAATTATCGTAGGAATCAGAATCTCCCGACAAATAGTCTTCATAGGAAACGCCGCTCTCAAGAATGTCCATTAACTGTTCCTTGGTGCAGGCATCCTGAATTTCAACTCTGTCATCTTCTTTTATTTCATAATCAGGGTTAACAGGCTTTCCGTTTACAAAAACCGGCCTTGTTAATTCAAGCTTTTGGCCATCAACGGTAATTGTAAGCCCTTCCTTGAACTCAGGCAAATTCTCTATACGAATTCTTGCCCTTACACCGGCGGTTGATTCAACGATATTAACCTTATCATTCATTTTAACCGGGGTATTAATATCTGCAGGTTTACCGTTTATGGTAATCTCCGCAGCTTCTCCAAGCTCGCCCTTTGCAATCTTGGATTTACCGTTAACACTGTAGGTTAATGCCTTTCCTCGCTTAGGGAACAGACCGTCATTAGGAAATTCGGCCTGCATAGCCACATCAACAACCGCAATATGACCATTGTCATAAAGCTTCATTCTTTTTCCGTTGAAGGTTACATATACAAGATTGTTATTATGTTCAAAGAAGTTAATACAAATACCTATAGGAGTAACCATTAATGAAGACTTCTTGGCATCTTCTTCAATAAAGTCAATGTTACTCATAACCTCCTGGCCTCTAAGGGCTACACGTTCCTTCACTATTCCAAGTTCTTCGGATAATTTTTCGGTATAACCGGTAATAATTCCGCCACCACCAACAACAAATACAGCACTTACAGGTTTACCACCGTTAAGTCGTTTAATCTCCGATGCTACTTTTAATGCCTCCTCATCAACGGTGGGCTGAATAATATCCAAAACTTCTTTCTTTGAAATACTCTGAGGAAGTCCCATAATATCCTCATATTCAATGGTATCCAAAGTATCGGAATCCCTTTTAATCTTTTCGGCCATATCAAAATCAACAAGACAATGCTGGGCAATTACATCAGTTATTGCGTCTCCTGCCATGGGAATCATACCGTATGCAACAATACTGCCCTCTTTGGTGATGGAAATATCACTTGTACCTGCTCCAACATCAACAAGTGCAATATTTAACATTCTGAATCGTTCAGGTATTGCAACACTGATTGCCGCAATAGGCTCCAGTGTGAGGTTAGCAACTTCAAGGCCTGCAAGTTCAACAGACCTGTACAGTCCGTCAACAACATCATCAGGGAGAAAAGTCGCAATAATATCAGCCGAAATATGATGAGCCTTATGACCTTCAAGGTTACTGATCGGCATTTTGTTTAAATAGTATCTAACAACGGAATAACCAACACAGTAAAACTTAATATCGCTTTCGTGCTGTTCTCCGAATTCACGATATGCCTTTTCAATACCAAGGCTCATAAGATTTGAAATATCCTCAGCCTTAGTTTCCCTGTCCTCTTCAAATACCATATCAACATGAGTATCAAGAGTACGCAAAACTCTACCTGCGGCTGCTATACATACCTGCTTAAGCTCACATCCCAGTGCCTTTTCACAGGCTTCTTTGACTTCTTTAATTGTATTGGCAACACGTCCTATATCATGAATCTGACCATCAATCATGGAACGGGTTTCATGCTCTTTAATTTGCTGAGTACAAACAACAAATTTATTGCCCGAGCGGTAACCTACTGTACCTACAATACTTCTTGTTCCTATATCCAGGCCAAATACAAGGCGCTCTGCATCGGTTTTAGAAATCATTTTTTCTCCCTTCACAATCAACAGAATATCCGGCTAATCTTTTGTCGATTTGAATAATAGTTGTCTCAAAATTCCCCGAATTGTCTATAGTATAATCTGCATTTGCAGTAAAAATTGCATCTGAAAGCTGATTTGCAAGAATTCTATCCACTTTTTCGTCGCTATAACCCCTGCTTTCCTTCAATCTGGCTCTTCTAACCTCTGAATCAGCATAAACATACCATATTTCATCCAGTATCTGTTTATAACCGTCTTCTATGAGAAGTGCCGCCTCAAGAAAGAAAAAATCTACATTACCGGCTTCTTTCAGCTCATCTATTAATTTAATAACACCTGTTTTTACAGCAGGATGAACTATTTTATTAACCTCACCAAGTAAATTGGAATCTTTAAAAATTTTTGCCGACATTAATGAAGGCACAATCTCGCCGTCAGCTCCCAATATATCGGTTCCGAGAAGCTGAACCAGGGGCCCATAGCATGAATTACCCTTCTTTTCCAATTCTTTTGCAAAATCATCGGCAAGAATAACCACACAATTACAGGATTCCTTTATATATTCAATTACCTTGGATTTTCCGGCTCCTACCCCGCCTGTTATACCTACTGTAATCATTAATGTGCCTCATACCAGTTATTACCGATATTTGCTTCCGCTTCAAGGCTAACCTGCAAATCGGCTGCTTTTTTCATTTCTTCGGTTATTATATTTAAAACTTCATCTTTTTCTGAAAGTTTAGTTTCAACCAGTACTTCATCGTGAACCTGAATAATAAGCTTTGACTCAAAACCTTCCTCTTTAAGACGATTAAATATATTAATCATGGCAATTTTCATTATATCTGCCGCTGTACCCTGAAGCGGTGCATTCATAGCCACTCTTTCACCAAAAGAACGACGCATAAAATTGGAATCCTTTAATTCGGGTATTGGCCTCAACCGTCCAAAAAGTGTCTTTGCAAAGCCTGATTCTTTGGCATCGCTCACACACTTATCCATAAAAGCCTTTACCTTAGGATAAGTAACAAAATAATCATCAATATATTTTTTTGCATCTTTAACAGAGATACTCAAATCCTGGCTAAGACCATATGAACTGATTCCGTAAATAATACCAAAATTAACTGCCTTGGCATTTCTACGATCCAAATCGGTAACTTCGTCGAAAGATTTGTTAAACACCAAAGCCGCAGTGGCTCTATGTATATCTTTATTGGCTCTGTAAGCCTCAATAAGCCTTTCATCTCCGGACATATGCGCCATTAATCTAAGCTCAATCTGAGAATAATCGGCATCAATAAATACAAATCCGGGCTTGGGATAAAATACCTTTCTAAGCTCCCTGCCAAGCTGCGTACGAATCGGAATATTCTGAAGATTGGGCTCAGTAGAGCTTATACGACCGGTGGCAGTTATAGTCTGGTTAAAATGTGTATGAATACGACCATCCTGCTCTATGCAATCCGACAGACCTTCAGCATAGGTGGATTTTAGCTTTGATAACGTACGATACTCCAAAATATCATTTACGATAGGATATTCAGAAGCCAGCTTTTCCAATACATCTGCGGCTGTTGAATAACCCGATTTAGTCTTCTTGCCCCCGGGCATATTAAGCTTTTCAAAAAGAATAACGCCCAGCTGTTTTGGGGAATTAATATTAAATTCCTCTCCTGCCTGCTCATAAACCTGCTTTTCAAGCCTTTCGATATCAACCGAAAGCTTATCACCATAATCGGCAAGGTCCTCTTTACTTACCAAAACACCTTCTTTTTCCATTGAATAAAGAACAAAGGACAAGGGCATTTCAATATCAAAAAACAGGCTCCTCATACCAAGCTTATCCAGTTCTTCCAAAAGAACATCAGCACTAAGCAAAGCATTTCTGGCACTTATACATGCATATTTAATAGTATCCTTTAGCAGTTCTTTTTCATCACCCGGGTAGAGGTTTAAATATCTCTCACCAACATGAACAGATGAATAGTCCCCCTTTAACGGATCAATCAAATATGCCAGTATTTCACAGTCAATCATCCCCGTTTTGTAATCACCGATAAAGGGATACGACTTTTTAATATCAAAAGAATAAATATTTTTAACACCTGCCAACGCTTTCTTTAAACCATCGGCAAGATATTCTCTGGTAATAAAGAAAACTGGCTCTATGTAGTAAGTTTCTTTTTCCGAAAAAGAAACTGCAATGCCATCCTCAGCAGTACAGTAAACACCAATTGAAGATACTTGTGAAATACGTTCAAACAGTTTATCGCACTCAGTAATATCATTAATAATCTGATATTCCGGCTTATCCTCCACCTGAGTCAAATCATCACAAACAGCACCTTCAATGGATTCGAACTTTGTAATAACACTTTTAAGCTCATACTTCCTAAGAATTTCAAGAGACTCGTTGTTTATAAAATCAAACATTGAGCAATCCTTAAGCTCAATATCAACAGGCGCATTAATCTCTATCGTAGCCAGTGTACGGCTAAGAAAAGCATTATCTTTATCATTAAGCAGATTCTCTTTCAAAGCCTTTTTGGATATATCATCAATATGTTCATATACCCCTTCAAGGTTATGATAAGCCTGTATAAGCTCTGTAGCTGTTTTAGGACCCACCTTTGATACGCCCGGTATATTATCGGATGTATCACCCTGAAGTGCCTTAACGTCAATAAATTCAAGGGGAGTAACTCCGTACTCTTCTATTACTTCTTTAGTGTTATAGTTGTGGGTTTCAGTCTTTCCACCCTGGGTTTTTGGAATGGAAATGGTTATATTATCACTGGCAATCTGAAGTAAATCCCTGTCTCCCGACAAAAGAGTCACAGCAAGGCCTTCTTTTTCAAAACGCTTTGCCAAAGTACCAAGAATATCGTCGGCTTCATATCCTTCTTTTTCAAGAACAGGAATGCCCATTGAACGAAGAATCACCCTGATAATCGGAAGCTGTTCAATAAATTCAGGCGGTGCGGGCTTTCTGGTTCCTTTATACTGAGAATACATTTTGTGCCTGAAAGTCGGTGCTTTAAGATCAAAAGCAACGCAAAGATAATCCGGTTTTGTATCTGTTATCGTCTTGGAAAGAATATTAAAAAAGCCCAGAAGTCCATTGGTGTGAATGCCATCCCTGTTGGTAAGCAGGGGAAGGCCATAATAACCTCTGTTCATTATTGAATTTCCGTCAATCAATAAAATTCTTTCCATTAACACTCACCAAATTTATAAAACAATCAGTAATACAGCCAAAAACAGAATACTTACGCAACCAAACAATGCGCCAAGATACATCCTCTCTTTTAAATCGGCTTTATATATCTTTCTCAGAGACTCCTTTTTTTGCCTGTCCATTTGAGCATCGACATTAATATTCATAATATCGTCGATGTCATCAAGCCATATGGCAGCCATACTTTGAATAGTAAGCTCTTCCTTACATTCTGGACAGCCTTTTATATGCTCAATAAGCTCCAAATTTTCTTCATCAGTAAGATGACCTGCCACATATTCGGGAATCATTCTGTCACAGGCCTTACAGGTTAATGTGCTCATAAATAACCCTTCGTTATCCCAAATGTTTCTTTAAGAAATCCACCTGGTCTTTATTACATTCTTTTGCCAAATCACTTCGTATATCCAAAAAGAATACATGATATGTATCTTTTCCGCCGTAACTTTTATATTCGGCCTCAACACCCTTAGACCTAAGAAGCTCTGCCATAGGTTCCATATTTTCAAACAAATAATCGCCGGGAGAACTAAGCAAATATGTAGGCGGATATTTATCTGTAATATAATCAAGGGGTTTAATCATTTCTCCGAACTGATAAGGCTTGGACGTGAAATAAATTTTTTCAAAGCTTCTTGCAAGCCTGCTGTCATTGTTAATCTTGTAAATGCCACAACCCAGTGATAATGCTTTAAGCTTAAAATCAGGAATATCAAGCTTCATAACCTTGGCATAGTCAGGATTTGTAACACATACCGCATACTGGCTTACAAGCTGTGCTCCTGCAGAATCACCAATCATTACCACATTATCAGTGTCAAAACCGTACTTATCCTTATTAGCAACCACCCATTTTAAAACCTCATTGGTTTCATTGGTAATAGTTGGAAATTTATATTTAGGAGCAAGGGAATAAGAAAAATTAACAGCGACAAAGCCGTTCTGCGCCATCATCATGGTGTAAAAAGAATACAATTCCTTATCACCATAAACATAACCGCCTCCATGAATACTGATTAATACAGGGAGCTTACCCTCAACATTCTTAGGACGATAAACATCAAGAATATTAATCCCCTTTTTAGGACCGTATTCCAAGTCTTTGTAAACATCAATATCATCGGGAACGGTTAAGCCTTCATCCCTTTTTGTGTCGCATTTTTCGCAGTTTTTACAAAACTTATTGGCAATAAAATATTCAGCAATTTTAAGCATATCAGGCCCTCTTGAATAATTAATTCTAATAAACCACAATACAAATTTATTTTACAACATTTTGGGGATACTATGCAATAAATAATGGTACATTCTCTATATTTAGATTTTTACTTATCAAGGCTTAAAAAGGTTTACAATGGCCGAATTATATGGTAATATCCTTATTGTTGAATAGACGCCGGCATGTCGGAATGGCAGACGAGGCAGACTCAAAATCTGTTGTTGGCAACAACGTGTGGGTTCAAGTCCCACTGCCGGCACTAAAAAACCTCTTGGATTACCAAGAGGTTTTTTTAATTCAAATATTATCAATTTGCCAGTCAATAGGCTCTATTCCGTTAGCCTCCAAAAATTCATTGGCCTTTTTAAAATGTCCGCATCCAAAGAATCCGTTATAAGCCGATAATGGGCTGGGATGAACAGTTTCCAATACAAGATGCTTTGGATTGGTAATCAAATTCTTTTTAGAACGGGCATTTCCTCCCCATAGGAAATATACTACCGGTCGTTCCTGACTGTTTACCGCTTTTATAACAGCATCAGTAAAGTTTTCCCAACCTTTTCCCTTGTGCGAATTAGCAGCACCGTTTCTAACTGTCAACACAGTGTTCATTAACAGAACGCCCTGTTTGGCCCATTTAACAAGATAACCGTTATTGGGCATTGGATAGCCATACTCAGCATTCAGTTCCTTGTACATATTAACAAGTGATGGCGGAGTCTTCACACCGGGTTTAACCGAAAAGGAAAGACCATGGGCCTGGCCCGGTTCATGATAAGGATCCTGACCAAGCAAAACAACTTTAACCTTATCTATGGGAGTATATTTAAGCGCATTAAATATATCCTCTGAGGGTGGAAAAATCACCTTTTCAGAATATTCTTTTTTTATAAAATTATATAAGTCTCTATAATATGGCTTTTTAAATTCAGGCTCAAGAAACGGTAGCCATTCATTATCTATCACTGAACTGTCTCCTAACGTCTAACAGATATATCTCTTTTAGCAAGATAATCTTTTACTTCTCCAATGGATAATTCCTTAAAATGGAACAAAGAAGCAGCTAAAGCAGCGTCTGCATGACCTTTGTCAAAAGCATCATAGAAATGTTCAAGCTTACCGGCTCCGCCCGATGCAATAACAGGTACATTAACCGAATCAGAAATAATCCTGGTCAAATCATTATCAAAGCCGGCCTTGGTGCCGTCACAATCCATACTGGTAAGCAGTATCTCTCCTGCCCCAAGTTCAACACCCTTCTTTGCCCACTCAACAGCATCAATGCCCATATCAACACGGCCACCGTTCTTATATATTGTCCAACCGGTTCCGTCTGCTTTTCTTTTGGCATCAATTGCAAGTACAACACACTGGCTTCCGAATTTATCGGCAGCCTGTGCGATTAACTCCGGATTCATAATAGCTGCTGAATTTACAGCAACTTTATCCGCCCCTTCACGAAGTATCTTTTTAAAATCATCCACCGTACGAATACCACCGCCTACGGTAAATGGAATAAACAATTTACTGGCGACGCTTCTTACCATATCAACCACAGTGTTTCTTTGGTCAGAAGAAGCTGTAATATCAAGAAAAACCAGCTCATCGGCGCCTTCTTTGTCATAAATCTTAGCCTGTTCAACCGCATCTCCCGCATCTACCAGATTCACAAAATTGACACCTTTTACAACTCTGCCGTCTTTAACATCAAGGCAGGGAATAATTCTTTTTGTATACATTTCTATCCTTTCAAAAACTACTTCTTACCGGTAGCCTTAACAAAATTAGTAAGTATTTTCATACCAACGTCCGAGCTCTTTTCGGGATGAAACTGACAGCCGAAAATATTACCGGATTCACAGGCTGCATGAAAAACAGTTCCGTAATCAGATGTAGCTGCAACGATGGACTCGTCTTGGGCAACCACATGATATGAATGGACAAAGTATACATAGGAATCTTCAGGCAATCCTTCAAATATACGGGTTTCCCTTGGAAAAGAAAGTGAATTCCATCCAATTTGAGGTATTTTCAAGCCGTATTCATCCGAGAAGCGCTTACAGCCACCTTTAAAAATTCCCAAACCTTTAACACCCTCGGATTCTTCGCTGTATTCAAACATTAGCTGATAACCAAGGCAAATACCAATAAAAGGTTTATTATCCTTTATAACATCTTTGATAATGTCAGTAAGGCCGTAATCATTCAACTTTTTCATGGCATCGCCAAAAGCACCTACTCCCGGCAAACAAACACCGTCAGCATTTAAAATGACCTCTCTGTCCCTGGTTAAAACAGCCTCTTCACCAAGAAACTCAAATGCTTTTTCCACGCTTTTAACATTACCGGCATCATAATCAATTATGGCAATCATTACATTCCCTCCTCCGGTAACATATCTTCATATTCTTTTTCAACCTCCGGCACAAAGGGCTGCGGCAAAGGCTTATTAGGATCAATATACTCCGTATGATTAACAATAGAATCAACCATAAGCGAATATTCCAAATCTGTAGGTAAAGCGTTTATTTCTTTTGCCCTTTCAACCGAAAGATCATAAGTGACATCCAAGGCGGTCTTTACTGTATCAAATGCCTTATTATATCCTTCAACACAATCATAGGTTTCAGCATCAATAAGCCATACTTCATATTTGTCCACAGCCTGAAGAAGCTGGTCAAGAGCCTCAGCCTTCATTCCCATCTTGTTAAAAGCACAGAAAGCAGAATACTTATTTTCAACTCGCAAAATAGTCTTGGAACGGTCAAATATAAGTTGGTCGCCGGCGCTCAACTTTTGGCCATACAATTCAGTATAGGCCTTCTGGTAATCCTCTTTGTAATATGCCTGCCTTGCATTCTTAGCAGTCTGCATACCCGGAATAAACTTAACAGTGATAATAATCAGTGCCAAAATAAGTATTGCAAGAATAAATATTCTTCTTACATTCTTTTTATTTAAAGGCTTGGAATTATCAGGCTCCTGAGGTTTCTTTTCTTTGACCTTCTTCTCTTTTTTAGGCTTGCCCTTTTTAGAAGAATCAGATGACTCCTCGTCTCCATCTCCATCTTCTGAAGAAGCCTTGCCTTTGTCTTTTTTGCCCTTCTTATCTTTCTTTTTGCCCTTACCTTTTTGCTTACCCTTTTCTTCACCAGCCTGATCAAGTTCATCAAGAATAGCTTTATTTTCTTCGCTTATATTGCCATCTTCGCCCTTGCCTTTTTTACCTTTAGGAGATGCTTCTTCTTCTTCCTCAACTTCTTCTGTAAGAAGATTAATAATTCTCTCAAAGAAGCCCATCTTCTTTTTCTTCTTACCGCCGTCTTCTGCTTCGCTTTCAGATGTTCCATCCGAATCAGCAATGCCGCCTATTGCAGCTTCTTTTGCTGCAAGAGCATCAATTTCATCCATAAGAGGGTTTGCAGTCTCTCCGGAACCAATAGTACCATCATCCTCTTTACCCATCTCATCAAGAAGTGCATCAAAAGCAGATGTATCCACCTGTGAAAGAAGGTCGTCCTCCTTCTTACCAAGCACTGAAATATCATTATCTGCACTACTGCTGGCAATATCAGTAAGAGCATTATCTGAGTCACTGCTCTCTGGTATATCAAGCTGCACCTCTTCTTTTTTCTTCTTTCCAAAAAGCTTTGAAAATAGTCCTTCTTTTTTAGGCTTCTCCTCGTTCTCTTCAGAATCCTTTTCTTTTTTCTTGAATAACTTCTTCTTTTCTTTTTTCTTCTTTTTCTTATCGTCCTGTGCTTCTTCTGCTTCCCCTGTTTCTTCAACCTTCTCAAGCTTCTCCAAGGCAGAATTATCAACAAGCTCTGCATTTTCATCAGCAGATAACAGTTCTCCTATAGCACCA
>JAZUJC010000032.1:0-2366 GCA_045642625.1 Lachnospiraceae bacterium | reverse complement strand
CCGGCCCCAGTGGTAATTCGCGATGCGATTATGTTGATGGGCAGTATTATGTGGGCATGCAGGGTACTTCACAGGCTACTCCCGTAGTTTCTGCCTGCGCAGCGCTTATATTTGCCTACTATAACGATCCTTACGGCCGTGCACTGACTCCTGCATTTGTTGAGAGCAGGCTTAAAGAAACTGCTACAAAGATTAAAACAGATAAGCCCTGTGGAGTGGGTTGTGTTAATATAGCCAACGCACTGGGCATCAGCACAGTAGTGGCAGCGCCTACCCCTTCATATGAAAATAAGTCGGTGTTAGCGTTAAATACTAACCTGTATTTTGAACTTCCTTATGATTTCCGTTATGATGACGCACTTATTTTCTATACAACAGACGGAAAGACTCCCAGTCCCATGGACTATTACAATGGCAGGGGAACTACCCAGATTTATGACGGTTCTGTTTTTCTCACAGGCCCCGGAAAGGTAACTGTGAAGGCTGTTACATATTTGTATGGTAAAACAAGCCCTGTTGTTACATATAATTATACCTTTGATGATAAAAAGGTTTCTAAGGTTCTGGTTTCATCCTCTACCGGCTATGCGAATGTGGGTGTAGGTAAGAAACTGAATCTTAAGGTTGTAGTACTTCCTTCAACAGCAAAAAATAAAAAGGTTATCTGGACCTCCAGTGATACTACAATTGCCAAGGTAAGCTCTACCGGTCAGGTTACAGGTTTGGCAGAGGGTACGGTTACCATTACAGCTACATCAGCTGAAAACAGCGCAAAGTTCGCGGCAATATCAGTTACGGTTACTCCCGCTGCCACTCAGGTTGTTATCGGTAATACTGCGTCAATTGACGGAGTGTCTACTTCAATCAGCGATGAAATTGTACTTGAGCGTGGCCAGACCTGCATTTTAAATAACAAAGCATACCCGGAAAAAGCAGCGCAGAAGTTTATATTGAGCTCATCAAATACAAAGGTTGCAACAGTAAGCTCGGATTATAATTCCATTACTGCAGTTAAGAGCGGTACAGCTACAATTACCGTTACCGCAGGTGACGGTTCTGGGGTGAAGGCTACCATAAAGGTAAAGGTAATAACTCCTGTTACCGATTTGAGTATTTATCCTAAAAATTATAATGCCAATGTTGGAGCCGGTAAAAAGATTAATATGCTGGCAAGCTTCAATTACGGTTTATCCACACCTGATAACAAGAAGCTTATTTGGACCTCTTCCAACACTTCTTATGCTACAGTTGATGCCAATGGTGTGGTTACAGGTAAGCCTGTAAGCGGCAAGACCGCAGTCACTATTAAGGCTGCCAGCGCAGAGAATCCTTCGATATACGATACATACACCGTTTATGTTTATCCCCTTATTACCGGATTTACATATTATAGTGGGGCACAGTACGGTTTGGAGGGTCCGGTGGGTGCTGCCGGCAACCTGACTGACTTCTTCAGCGCTTACGGTAAAACAACATATGGATCGACAACATCCAGTGTATGTACTTCCTTTACATTTTCATCAAGTAACCCGGGTGTAGTTTCTATTGACAGTACTACCGGTTTCTTCAGGTCAGTTAAGACAGGTTCGGCCAAGCTTACTGCTAAAGCTATGGACGGTTCCGGTAAGTCGGTTTCTATTAATTTCAGGATACTTCCCGAAGATGGTCAACTGTCATTGAAGGTTCCGGTAACCAATCCGGTTCTTTATCCCGGAAAATCAGTTTCCTATACTGCCCTTGGATTGCCTAAGGGATATAAAGGATTTTTGATTCCTGAAGGTTGTTCGTCGAGCTATTATAAAAATGCGACAAAGTACGATACCGGTAAGTATGTTTCTGCTTCAGGAATGAAGATTTCCGGCGGAACTAACCTTAAATATGTAACTCCCGGAACTGTTGAAACGGTAGTACTGGGTTACTCTTATACAACACGCTCCGGAAGATATTCATATACCACATTCAGGTCAAGCGGTTATACAAGTAAGATAGAGCTTTACCCGGCAGGTACCACGTCAATTTATTTTGATTCCTGGAATGAGGACAACTATCTTCTTACATATGTATCTACCGGCTCATATAAGACAACAATTGATAAGGGGGATTATATAACGGTATTCCCTGAATCAATGCCTTACAATGCTTGTCAAAAGTACTATACCTACAAGTCAAGCAACGAAAAGGTTGTTAAGGTTGATACCGAGGGTAATATTGTTGCTGTGGGCGGCGGTACTGCTACAGTAACCGTTACTGCAGGTGATGGTAGTAATAAAACAGCTAAGATTGCGGTAACCGTAAAACAGGATGTTACTTCTATCAGTGTAGCATCCAAAACAGGCAACTTTTATGTGGCTTCGGGAAAGTCAATT
>JAZUJC010000031.1:0-2065 GCA_045642625.1 Lachnospiraceae bacterium | reverse complement strand
CTGCTCTCTGGTGCGGCCATGAACCGCCACTGCCGCGGCGCCGGCTTTTTGAGCCGCCAGGGCCACCTCTACCGCATTCACATGCTTATCGTCAAAGCCCTTTCGGATTTTAACGGTTACCGGCTTTGAAATGGCTTCGGTTATTGCACTTACGATTTCATAAACAAGCTCCGGATTTTTCATAAGAGCCGAGCCCTCATGATTGTTTACCACCTTGGGCACCGGGCAGCCCATATTAATATCCAGTATTGAAAATGGGCGTTCTTCTATTCTTTTGGCCATCTCAGCCATAATCTTCGGGTCGCTTCCAAACAGCTGCAGTGAAACCGATCCCTCCTCCGGGTGAATCTCAAGAAGGCTTTCTGTGTTTTTGTTGCCGTAGTAAATGGCCTTGGCGGAAATCATTTCCATGCACACAAGACCGGCACCCTCTCTATGGCACAGCAAGCGAAATGGCAGGTCTGATACTCCTGCCATCGGTGCTAACACTATATTGTTTTTTAATTCAACATTGCCTATTTTCATTCTTTGGATTTTTTCGCATTCTTTTCATATATAATCCTGAGCCCGTCCAGGGTAAGGGTAGGGTCATATATGTCTATCATCTTTGTTTCTTCGGAAATCAGCCTGCCAAGCCCACCGGTACATACCACCTTAAGGTTGTCGTAGCCGCTTTCTTCTTTAACGCATTTAATAATATATTCGGTCTGACCAATCTGTCCGTATACAAGGCCTGCCTGCATGGAAGTAATAGTCTCCTGAGCCAGTATCGACTTGGGCTTTTTAATCTCTACCTCGGGAAGCTTGGCTGTGTCGTTCCAAAGGGCTTTGGCAGAAATGCGAATACCGGGAGCGGTAATACCTGCTTCAAAGGTACCCTTTTCACCCACCAGGTCATAGGTTGTGGCCGTACCAAAATCAAGCACCAGCACGGGTCCGCCGTATTTTTCAAAGGCGCCCACCGCATCCACAATACGATCGGCACCGATTTCACGGGGGTTCTCCGATACAATCTTAATACCGGTTTTGGTACCGGGGCCCACTATCATGGGCTTTGTCTTAAGATATCTGGTAATACCGCCTGTAAGGGAATGCATTACATTGGGCACAACGCTTGAAATAATGGCGCCCTCAATATCCTCTACAGCCACACCGTAGCAGTTAAGCAGGTTGGTAATCATGATTCCGTACTCATCAGAGGTTCTTGACACACTGGACATCATACGAAACGAGGTTGTCAGTTTTTTGTTTTTATATAACCCATAGGTAATATTTGTATTACCTACATCCACCACCAGTAACATTCTTTTCTCCCTTACTCTTCCAAAAGTAAATCGGAAACATCTTCTTTAAGCACAAACACTCTGTAAAACAGCTGTAACGATTCAAACAGTTCCTGCCTTGAAGAGCGAATCTTGCTCACCAAAAGCCCTGCGGCGATTTCATCGTAAAGATAATCCTCGTCGCTGGCCTGAGTCATAAGCTTCAATTCTCCGTCAGCATCAAAGCCTATTGTAAAAATACCACCCACCTCTTCGGTAAAAAGAACGCAGATAATGTGAAGCTCGTCCTTAATGGAATCGGGCATTTTCGCGAAATCCGGGTTAAAGTAATACTTTTCCTCGTAGGCATTGGCGCCGCAAATAACAACTTCTTCAGCCATTCTTATTCCCTGTGAGCCTAAAGGCTCAACCTCTCGACTTTATTTGTTAAACTCTTCGGAAAGAGTAGCTGCCATTACAGCCTTGATAGTGTGCATACGGTTTTCAGCCTCATCAAATACATGGCTCTGAGCTGATTCAAACACTTCGTCGGTAACTTCCATATCGATACGACCGAACTTCTCACCCATTTCCTTACCGATCTGAGTCTTAAGATCGTGGTAAGCAGGCAGGCAGTGAAGGAAAATAGCCTGAGAACCTGCATTGTCCATAACAGCCTTGTTTACCTGGTAAGGAGAAAGGGCACGGATACGCTCGTCCCATACTGCTGCGGGCTCGCCCATGGATACCCATACGTCGGTGTAAATTACATCAACACCCTTTGTGCCTTCCATAGCATCCTC
>JAZUJC010000030.1:0-4139 GCA_045642625.1 Lachnospiraceae bacterium | reverse complement strand
CATGGCTACGATCCGACTTGTATCCTGTGTCTCAATTTCAATCTTCTTATTTTCAACCAGTACCTCAAAACCGTCATACTTATCATACAAAGCATATACAGCCTTACAAATTCTCTCCCAGCTTACTGCATAGGTGAAATTCCACTGGCTTCTGACCCAGCCGTTTTCTTTGCCAAGACCCATTAATGTCATATATATATCCTCCTAAAACTTTCATTCATCACTAACAAGCCAGTTCAGTATAGCATATATTTTTACTCAAGTCATCACTGCCCTTGAGATTTTCAATACTGCATCCGCTATGCCTGTTTTCGTCAAAATGTCACTTCGCACCAAGCTCCCAGAACGCTATGGCTGCTGCCCCGGCAACGTTCAGAGAATCAACTTCGTGTTCCATTGGTATCATGACTGTATAATCAGCCTGCTCTATTACCCTATCGGAAAGACCGTAGCCTTCGTTGCCCATAAGCACCGCCAGCTTGGGCTCACTTTTTAACACCTGATTGTTTATTGCAAAAGAATCTTCCCTAAGGGCCATTGCAACGGTTTTAAACCCGGCGCTTTGTAAAAGCCCCTGATAATCTTCTCCGGCATATACCCAGGGTATTGAAAAAACCGTTCCCATACTGACCCTGGCGGCCCGCCTGTACAAAGGATCTGCCGAGCCCTTTGCCACAACCACCGCCTCTATTCCAAGGGCTGCCGCGCTCCTGAAAATTGCACCTACATTTGTGGGATTTTCCACATCATCCAAAACCGCAATTCTTCCAAAACCCTTAACCAGCTCTGTCAGATCCCGGTTTCTTTTTCGCTTCATTAAGGCCATCATTCCACCGGCCATATTGAAGCCTTTTATCCCGGAAAATCCTTCATCGTTCAGCACAAAAATGTCATATTCATCCTTCAGGCGATTAATAAGCTCTCTTCCCTCGCCATGAACAAGACTTTCACTTACCAGAAATGATTCGGCCTCATAGCCTGCCTTAAGAGCCCTTTCTATCACTTTGGGGCTCTCTGCGATAAATACCCCCGGCTCAGGCTCATTAATTCTAAACAGCGTATTTTCATTTGTAATAAAATACAGGGCGATTCTTTCATCCCCTGTATCATCAAGCCTTATTAAACTCATAAAATCCTATATCCCCAAATAAAGGGGAAATAACTGTCTATTTATTGTTTTTCAAATCCTCAAGCTTTTCCGAAAGCTCCTTAATTGCCTTCTCGGCATTCTTTATATCACGCATCTGCTTGTCAAAATCCGCAGTCGCTCCGCTTTCTGCGTTCATTTCATAATACTTTCTTCCGATAGCTGAATAGGAACGCTTAATAACGTTTTCGCAGGTATTAATCTCGGCCTTGACTTTGATTATTTCTCCGGCAGTTTTTCCCTTGCTTACCACCTTACCTGCCATATCCGATACCTTTTCCATAACTGTAGCAATACTAATCATTTTCGCACCCCCCAAAATACTATTTGCCGTTGTTTAACAAATGCTTCTTTATTTTGGCCTTAGCCCTTGATAAGGCATTGTCCGTAGCTTTTTCTTCTTTACCAAGCACCTTGGCTATATCGATATAGTTCATACCGGTTATATATAAATCCAGCGCCTGCCGTTCAAAGTCGGAAAGCTCGGTCTCTATATATTTTTCGATAATTTCAACATTTTCCTTATCAATCAGCAGTGACTCAGGGTTAGTGGTGTTGGCGGCAAAAGAAATATCGTTGTCACCGCGGTTGTCCCCTGATTCGTCGTCGGAATATATTGAAACATAGCTGTTTAAGGGCATATGCTTCTTACGCCCGGAGGCCTTTACTGCCGTATAAATCTGCCTCGAAACACAAAGGTCTGCGAAGGTATAAAAGCTTGCATCCCTTCCCGGGTCATAGTCCCTGATTGCCTTTACAAGGCCAATCATACCCTCCTGAATCAAATCCTCGGGCTCGGCTCCCAAAATATACATGGAATGGGCCTTGCTCCTGGCAAGATTTTTGTATTTATCAAGAAGGTAATCCTGTATTTCACCTTCACCGTCTCTGATGCGACCGATTAATGCCTCATCACTTTCACGGTCATACTTACTGTAAGCGCTGTCTAACAATTTCATAAGCCAAAACTCCGGTTGCCACTGACGCGTTTAGGGAATCAATATCACCCTTCATTGGAATTGCCGCAACAAAGTCACACTTTTCTTTTACCAGGCGACCTACTCCCTCGCCCTCGTTACCGATTACAAGCCCGATGGGGCCCTTCAAATTAAGGCGATACATCTCTTCGCCGTCCATATCGGCACATACAAACCAAAGACCGCGTTTCTTTAAATCTTCAATGGTGGCTGCCATATTTGTAACCTTTACAACCGGTGTGTAGTTTAAGGCGCCTGCAGAGGTTCTTGCTACCGTTGCTGTAAGCCCTACCGCTCTGTTTTTGGGAATAATTACACCATGGGCGCCGGCAAGGTTGGCTGTTCTTATAATTGCCCCTAAATTGTGGGGATCTTCGATATTGTCCAAAAGAAAGATAAAAGGATCTTCACCCTTTTCTTCGGCCTTTTTGAAAATATCATCAAGCTCGGAGTATTCATAGGCTGCCATTACCGCTATAACACCCTGATGCTTTCCTGTTTCGGACATCTGATCAAGACGTTCCTTGGCAACATACTTAATCATGGTATCCTGCTTGCGGGCCTCTCTCTTAATGGTAGAAACAGGGCCATCCTGGCATCCATCCAGTACATACAGCCTGTCAATTGTTTTTCCGCTTCTAAAAGCCTCTATTACGGCATTTCTGCCCTCTATCTGAAATTCATTTACCTGCATTTTATTCCTCACATAAGTTCATGTCCGACAACACCAGGTTTACATAATTCTGTTTTTGTCAAATATTTACATCAGTTCCAGTCTGGCAAAGCCAAGTTTACATAAGTCTATAATTCTCTGATGTTCACCCTTTAAATAAAGAAATCCTATTACCGCTTCAAAGCCCGTTGCTTTTTTATAATCCGCCAGCGTTGAATTTTTGGCAGAAGTCGATGACTTGGTATTTTTGCCCCGTCTGTACTGGGACTGTTCTTCGGCGGTGAAATCTTCCATAAGAATTTCCGCCATTCTTGCCTGGGTGGTGGCATTAACAAGCTTAATATTGTCCTTGTGCACTGCATTTATAGGCCTGTTGCCCTTTCCAAGTACAATAGTGCGGGTAACAACCTCATAAACCGCATCACCTATAAACGCCAGCATAAGTGAAGCAACCTCACCGGGAGGAGTTTCGCTTAATTCAAATTCCTTCTTTATACTGTCAAGAAAAAAGCTTTCCATCAAAAGACTAATTACCTCTCTTAATATCCTTCAATGCCTGTTCAAGCTCCAATACCCTGTTTATTAGCTCGGTATTGGACTTTTGAAGCTCCAAAATATCCTCTCTTACGGGGTCCGGAAGATCAACCTGATTAAGATCAACCTGAGGAAGGGCTTCGTCGTAGCGCCTTACCACCCGGCCCGGAACACCTACTACCGTTGAGTTGGGCGGAACCTCGTGAAGCACCACGCTTCCGGCACCAATCTTGGAATTATCTCCGATTTTAAAGGAGCCCAAAACCTTTGCACCGGCGGATACCATGACATTATTGCCCAGGGTAGGGTGTCTCTTTCCCTGCTCCTTACCGGTACCGCCAAGGGTTACTCCCTGATAAAGAGTACAGTTATCACCGATGATTGTGGTTTCTCCGATAATAACCCCGTTACCGTGGTCGATAAACAATCCCTTTCCGATGGTAGCACCCGGGTGAATCTCTATTCCGGTCCTTCTTACTGCCCTTTGGGAAATAAGGCGGGCTCTGAAATAGTGTCCCTTAAGATAATGCTTATGGGCACGCCTGTAGCTGAGCATTACCTTAAAGCTTGGGTACAAAAACACTTCCATGTTGGAATGAATTGCCGGATCTCGATCTCTTATTATTTTTATTTCTTCTTTAATCTGCTTTATTAATCCCACAACGGTATCCTTTATACGTTAAATTTCACGCTCCGCAAGAAATTGTATTGTCGTGAATAAAATCAGCGAGGGCAATTTCCTGCCCTCGCTATATTTTACTTCAATTTATATTGTTTATCAACGCAATTTCTTACCCGAATCATGCCT
>JAZUJC010000029.1:0-2363 GCA_045642625.1 Lachnospiraceae bacterium | reverse complement strand
CGAGGATATTGGGCGTAAGGCGCTGCTTACAGAGTCTCTTGATATTTTTAAGACTCAGCAGGAGCTTGCACACATTAACGGTTTAAAGACCACAATTCAGATGACATATGCCAGCCTCTTTAACGATGAAGCGGTAGCTTTGGCAAAAGAACATCATGAAAAGTACGGCGATGAGATTGCACTGACTCTTTTGGGCCTTCCCTGTGAGCAGTTCCGTGAAAAATACAAGACAAAGGATTTCTGTATCTGGATGTTTTCAATGGAAGACAAAATATCCATTGTAGATGATGTTTTTGGTAAGTTTTACGATTGTTTCGGCTTCTATCCCGAATCAACCGGTTCATATTACATGGATGCGGATTTAATTAACTATATTAAGGACAAGTATCCTTCGGTTAAATGTGCCGTTGCAACCTGTTGGGAAGAAGGCCCCAAGGCTTATCATACCTGCAACAACTCATGGTACACGATTATGGACGGCGGCCCTTGGGCACCCTGGATTCCTTCAAAGGCCAATACTCACGCACCTGCAGCCAATGAGGCTGAGGACAGCGGTATTGTGGCAATTCCCCACCTTTCACGAGATTTGATGGCCTGCTACGACGGTAACGGTTCCAACTTCGGTACCCATCCCCAGAATGTGCTTCGAGGAATGATTTACGACAGTGAGACCTGGGAATATCCTTATCTTTACAACCTCATTGATCAGTACAGAGTTTTAGGTGATTACAATAACGGTATTGCTTACAACATGGTGTTTGTAGGTCCCGGCTGGATGAACAAGATGGGTCGTTGGGAAGCTCCCTATGAACTTCTTAAAAAGTCATATGCTGACGGAATGGCTTACTACGGAAATCTTAAGAAGCAGGGACTTCTTGAAGATATGGGAATGGCTGAATTTGCCAATTTCTGGCGTGCCAACAAGAGATACACAGAGCCTGAATGTGCTCTTTGGAAAGATATTTTATACGGATCCGACAAGCAGCTGTTCTGGTACTGTGACCCTTACATGAGAGCCTGTGTAAATATGGATCAGGGTGGTGCGATTGTAGACTTAAGACCCTATGCAGCCAAGCTTGAATGGCCTGTAGGTATCGATACCGACCATGTTCAGGATGCTTCCTATCCTTTCCTTATTCAGGAAAAATACAGGGCCGGATATTTTACTCACTATGCAGGAGAGGGTACTGTAAGAAGTGCCAAGTTAAGCTACAACGGAGAAGAAGTGGATCTTTGCCTTTGCCGTACAAAGGCTCACTTTTCAGAAGAAGGCAAGGCTGACGGCGGAAAAATCAGAAGCCTTATTCTTGATCCTGTTGATATTGAGTTTTCAGATCTCACCGTTAAGCTTCAGACCACAATCACCTTTGATGAAGGTGCATCAGATATTAAGATAAGCCGTGAAATCCTTAGCATGAGTAATCCCGAGGCTAAGGTGGAAATCAACGAATATATGGTAGCCTGCTACGGTACCACCGAATATCCCGAGGATATGAAGTGTGTAACCTTAACTGCAAAGGGTGCCGAGACAAAGACAATCAATTATGCATACAGATGCCGCGAAGAATATATGGACAATGCTGATGAGGTATTTGCAACAATCGGTGCCATTAAGACAAGAGTAGGTCTCAAGGCCGAAGGACCTGACAGGGTTGGTTATATTCGCGAAGGTTATGCATTCTCACCTATGTTTACATTAGGCTATAAGGGAACTCTTACAAACAAGGAGGTATTTACAACATGGCTCAGTCTAGCAAGGGAAAATTAAATTTCAGATGCCCCTCATGTTTTATGAGAGACCTGGATATCGATATGTTTTATGACAAAGATAAAAAAGAATATTACTGCTTAAGATGTCAGTACACCGGCTCGGAAGAAGATGTTCTTAAGAAAAACGAAATGGCTCGTTTTCGTTACAGAAGTATGATGAAGCGCTACACCTTAGAGGAGCTTAGAAAATAATGGACTTCGTAAAGGGAATGGATATATCCACCTTAATTGAAGAAGAACAGCATGGTGCTAAATATTATGATGGCGGTGAGGCCGAGGATTTATTTGATATCCTGGGCCGTCACGGCGTCAATTCAGTGCGAATCAGGCTTTGGAACAATCCCTACACCGAAGACGGAAAGCCCTATGGTGCAGGCACCAACGACCTTGATAAAGCGATAGTTCTCTCAAGGCGGGCAAAAGAACACAACATGTCGGTTCTTTTGGACTTTCATTACAGTGATTTTTGGGCTGATCCTGGTAAACAGTTTCCGCCCAAAGCATGGAAGGATAAAACAGCCGGTGAGTTAACCGACCTTGTTTATGAATATACCAAATCGGTTCTTTTGACATTAAAAGAGCTTGAATTGGAG
>JAZUJC010000028.1:0-9447 GCA_045642625.1 Lachnospiraceae bacterium | reverse complement strand
TGTGAAAAAATGTACTGCATATCCTTGCTGGCATAACGCTCTGACAGGGGGCTTGTGTAAACATCTGTTGCCATTATTCTTCCTCACCTTCATATAAATTAATTAACTTTAGTACATTGTCTCTGTATTTGGGCTGTTCATCGATTACAGCCTTTACAGCATCCTGAGCCTCAGTGGCCAGGCCTTCATTATATTCTATCTGCTTGCGGAGCTTCTGTCGTCTCTGGATGAGACTGTGTCTTACCTCCACAACTTCTTTAGAATCCAGTATTGCATCAATCCGGTGAACCCAGGCCTCGGGATCGGATACCCTGCAGTTTCTGAGGGTTCTTACCAGCTTGGCCAGTTCTTCCTGATAATATTTTTCATTCTTTTCAAACCTGATGCGGGCTTCTCTCTCCTGATCAAAGCGGTTGTAGAGGTCCCTTAATGTCCAGGCATCCACCACATCATACTTGGTGTAGAGATAGTCTAAAAGGTTTGAATTGTTAACATATCGAATCTTAACCTTATTTTCAAGAAGAATCAATTCATTAATCGTACTGTTTACCCTGCTTTTTTCAGAGGTAAAATTGGCATATTTCACATAAATAACCGTTAATGCCACCGCCAGCGCACCGATTGTAATATAGTAGCCTATCATTACATCAAATTCCAGGCCTATCTGCATAAGAAAAAGAACTACAAACAGGAATGCTGCTGCCCCAAGTGCCACCAGTGCAGCGCTCTTTGAATTCTCAAGGGCACCTGCCAGTTCCTTTTTACGGTAATCGTAGGCACGACGCTCACGGTCAAGCCTTTTAAGATCGGCCTTGATTTTCTTTTTGTAATCTTCCTGTTCCTCAAGCTTTTTGATAGCCTCGACTATATCGTCTTCTATAGACTCCACCAGCTTGTATTCACGGTCGGTCATTGTGCTTTCTTTTTGCACATATGAGTCATGATCGTATCGAAGCTGCTTAATGCGGTTGGCTATGGATTCCACTTCCTGCTTGTCAACAGCGGGCAGATCCTGCACCTGCTCAAGGTCCCTTAACTGGGTATTTACAGCCTCGTACTCAACCTGAAGCCTCTCTATTTCAAGGGAAGCATCCTTCATGGTCTCAAGACAGTTTTTGACATACTGCTCACAGACATGGGCATCATTTAAATCAAGAGGCTCTCTGTCCCCGGCCATTCGGTCCCAGTCCGGATCTTCGTACTCTAGGTCGTAGTCGTAATAATCCTCATCGACATATTCTGTTTTTCCCGAAAAAAGACTTTTAAGAAATCCCATTAAACAAATGTCTCCACAAAGGTTTCACCATGTTCCGAATCCAATACTATATCTCTGTAATCTTCCTTTAAGGCCTCGGTTATTTTGCTCATTTCCTGATAATAACGGGCACCTTCACCCTTTTCCTTAAGCGAAAACAGTTCTTTCGTGCTCTCTGCCGTCTCGGTTCTGTCAAACAGGGTTTTAAGTTCCTCCATGCGGCTTTCAAGGGCAATTGACAGCTGGTAGGCATCCTCATTTTCCGCAATCAGCTTAATGTAGTCCTCATCGGAAAGACTCATTCGCTTAACCGTCAGGAAATGTCTGTAGGCATCCTCATTTTGATCGATATCATAGGAAGCCAGGAAGCATTCCACCGCCGAATCAAAAAGATAAAGGTTCATATAGGTAATACCCATATTGTTGTATATTGCCGACAAAAGACCGGTTTCATTGTCCGGAAGTGCTTTAATCAGCTTTTCATATTCATTAATCGCAAGAACATAATGCTTGTTTTCCACAAGAAAGTCAGCCTTGGCCTTCCACTTCTCGAAAACATTCATGGACACATTCATTCTAAGGATGCTTTCGGCCCGGGCAATTTCGTCCCTGTTGTAATAGCCCACATACGAAAGAATGGTACCCACAAAGGCTGCTGCGGATGCATTTTGATTAATAAGCACCATCAGATCCTTGGCCAGATCATGAAGCTTAAGCTCCTTATCCACCCAAACCGCCAGCTTTTTGTCCAGTATTGTTTTATCCAAAAGAAATGCGTTTTCGTACAAAACAAAGCATAATTCTTCGGCGCTGTACACATTTACAAATACTTTATCAACATAGAAGGGTGACTCAGCGTAGTCACCGATACAGGTTAATGCCAGGTTCATACACTTATCGCCTCATTCCATTCAATATTTTCCGCAGGGAATATTTCGCCAAAGCCAAGGTCCTTAATATTTACCAGCATTCTGTTTTCCGACTGCATATGAATCGAAATACGAAGCCTTGTGGTCCTTGGAGGTCTTTTGGGCAAATCTCCCAATGTAATATCCACACATTCACGGTTTTTACCGGTTAAGGGAGTAATAACAAAGCTTAATTTGTTACCGTGATCCAATATTATTTCAACTTCATTTTTGGCATCAAACCAGTTAACGCCGCCGTCAAGCAGTGCAAGGTAGGATTCCTCGCCTCTGCGCCTTACGTTCATACCCACATTAGCCTTAAGCTTATCGTTGCCCAGGAATACATATCCGTTACTTAAAATCGAAGGCTGGATTCGGTTTTTGGCACCGTAGCAGGCTCCCTTTGAGAAAAGGTTATTGCCCTGGAATACACGGCCGCGCTTACAAAGCGTAGCCACACCGTCCTTGCACCACTCGTCCTTAAATATATCCCCAATCAGATAAATGGAGGATATCATACGGCCCTCAACAAGCTTTGCGGAAAAATCGTCGAATTTCTGTGAGTAATCGGCCTCAGCGGTGTTTTGGGTAGGAAGGTTAAGCTCCTCGGTGGAATCAATAAACGCTACTATGGGTGTGGTATTTTTGTTGCACTCCATACGAAGACTCTTAATATATTCTCCCGTAGCATCAATAAGAAGCACATCCCTGTTCCAAAGCTCTCTGGGCTGATAAAGCATATAATTGTAAAAGCTTTCCATGTGGCTTTGAAAATGAATTTCCCGGGTTTTAAGGCTAAGTGACTTAACCGCCTCATCCAGTACATTTATCAAAGTGGAGTCAAGGAGGTCTACCGTTATCATCAGTGACACCACATTATTCATAGGGGTAATCAGGTTTACCAGTGCAAGTATTCTTTTTAAATACAGTGCCAGTAAAGCAGAGGCTCTGAAGGTTTCATTTCCCACCTGAATATTTTCTTCGTTGCGGGCTCTTGAAACAAGCTTATCCAGATAATAGCCCTCTGTTTCTTTGTACTTAACCGCCTCATTGCCGGCAAACCACTGGTTTACCTCGCTTCGCTTAAACAGTGCGGTAGGCACAAGATATTTAGTCTGTCCCGGAATGGTTGAAATCGTCTCAACAGCATCCGAGTCAATCGGTCCCACGCTTACCTGAGAAAAACTATCAGTAAGGTCTAAGCCGACAGCATATTCAATATTTCGTTTTTTGTTTTCTGTCTCCAAAGATCCCATAGTCTCCTCGCAGTAAAGTATTAATCGCTCAAAAGCTTATTTCATGGTAAACAGCTTTTTAATGAGATATTCCTTGCGCTTATATTCATAAACAAGATGTTCAAGGGTTTCGTAATCCCCAAGTGTATGCGAAATAACAATGTCGTTAATTTCACTGAACCGGCTGGTGGAAATATCGCTTCCGATATCGTTTTTGGTGATGTTGCCGGATTCTGTAAGAAGCTCTTCTCCGTTAATGTCTTCCGTAATGTAGTACTGAAGATTTTCGCCAAAGAATAGAACAAAGGCCATTGAATGCACGCCACCGTACATATCGGGCATTTCCCTGGTTATGTATTCACCCTTTGCTTCACTCTCTGTTTCCACAATATAGTGAATTGTAACCTTTTTGCCCGGGTCGGTTTTATATTCAATAAAGGTCTTATCGGTAAAGCGGTTGATTTCTTCTACGCCCTGCTCCATAAACTCCTTGAAGTAAGAGAAATAAATGCCCTTGCCGATAAGGTCGTCCAAAAAGCCCTTAATAAATTCTCTCTGAGTATCACCCACCAGATCGGGGTTCTCTGAATAGAACTTCACATAAGCCAGCTCCTGAACCGTAAGGAACTCTTCGCCCTGACTCTTAAGCCTGGTCAGCTCATCAAATACAAAGCTTTCCGTAAGCTGTTCCTTTACAAAATAGTCGTAACAGCACTGAGCCAGAAAGGCCATCTGTATTTTGGTGGAGGCGCCGCCCTGAATGTATTTTCTGTAAATATTGATTCTTTCCGAAATGTAATAGCCGGTATAGAGCATCTGCACCAGCATATTCTCGCACATTCCGAATACATCTATATCGAAGTTTTGTGCAGCAGTAAAAAGCTTCTTCATATCCTTGGACAGGCCAAAGAAATTAGCGCACAGATACTTTAAAATAGCCTCGTCATACTTGCCTTTAAAGAAGCATGCGGCACAAATGGATGTGATTCGCGGTGTAACCTCAAAATCACCCCTGGAAATAAGGCTTGAGCACAGCTTAACCATATCCTTGGGCTCCATACCTTCCATTCCGTAATCGCAAACCCAGTCAAAGGCTTTGTCGTACATACCGCGCATAATCATAAACTTAATGCAGTTCCTTCGCTCTTTACCGCTCATTTCTTCGGGATCAAGGGCATCAAGAATTGCATCCAGCTCTCTGATTTTGTCATTGTCGTAGTAATACTGCATCAGCTTCGAGCGTATTTCCGTTTTGTAGGAGGACTCGATTTCAAAAGAATCCAGGATATGCTGATATCTTTCCCTGTTTTCCTCATTAACATCAACCATATCGCCGGAGCTTTCGCAGGCATATACGTCAAAAGAAAGGTTATCCTCTACACTTGGTGTCAGTATACTTGCAAGCTTTCCGGGGATAATCAGTTTTTCGATATCATAGTTAACCGAAGGAATGTATCTGTTTGAAAAATTATCTTCAAACATTACAAAATAATCTTTGTAATAAAGCGGCACAAAAGCTTCTTTGTTGACAATGGGATAGCTTTCGCTGACACACTCCCTGCTCTGGTAAACAATAACCTTGGCCGGCAAATCAGAATCTATGCTTATACGATGTGTAAAAATAAGCGGTGCCAGCCTGTTGGCCATATCCTTTGACAAAACATGCTCGTTAAGAACAAACCTGTAAATAACGGCAAGGTCCTTGTTCATATGCCCCTCGGCTACCTGATTTATGGCAAATCGCTCTATCTGCTCACTGTAATTATCAAAAACACCATCCAGCGAATCCCTGTTATCGATTATTCGGGCGTACAAATACGCTGCATGCTCCCAGTCAAGGCTGTTTTCATAGGAGAAATAAAGATAAACCATCTTAGGCAATTCTATATTTCGTGATAAATCCAGGGAAAGCATGTAATATTCGTAAATATTGGTTACCCTGACCTCTTCCTCTATTCCAAGCTTATACCACTGATAATATTCCGGGCCGTAAAGATTATTGTTAATCATAAGCTCACAAATTGTGGCCAGTGACTCCGTATCCAGGTTAAGCTCATAGCACTTTTTCAGTATCTCCACAAGGCGCTTTGAATACCACTTGCCAGAGCCTGCCAGATATACAACCTGACGGGCAATTTCCCTTGTAAGAATGCCCTCTTTAATCATAAAGTTAATTACACGAAGCTCAATATCTTCAAGCTTGGTAAGGAGGGCTGAATTCAAAAGAAGCATATTGGCTGCTTCCACAAACATTACCGGGCTTGTACAGTTAAAAGAAAGCTGATTTTCAATAAACAGCCACTTTTTAACAGGGCTCACGGCATATTCGGCCGACAAATAAAGCAAAAGCCACGCCACTCTCCACTGAGCCGAATCGCTGTTATATATGTTTTCAACCTCTTCGGTAATACGGTCTATGTAGGGTTCTTCCCTGTTAACAAGGGTGGTCAGATACAGATAGTATGCCCACTGAGGGCTTAAATACTCACCCTCCTCAAATGTGGCTTCAATCTGGTCAAGAATCCACTTGGCTTCGTTGTAACGCTCCTCGGTAATAAGAAGCTGAGCCTTAAACATTTTGGCAGCCCTGTCATCAGGGCGAAGGCTTTGAAGCCTGTCAACTATAAGGCCGGTCTCTGCCATCCAGGAATCGGCGGATATTCTTCTGAGCCTGAAGGCCTTATAAAATGTAATAATATCCATCATTGCGCGCGAATATTCGATATCCTTGGCAATCACGGGCTTATCTATAGTATTTCCGTTAACCTTTACCGTTACCTCAAAGGAAGTAAAGGCATTAAAGAAACGGATGGTGGCATAATTGTTTCCTGAGTGGAATCTATAGGGATCTATGACAAACTCATAGTGGAGATAATTGCCAAGGAAATCGGATTCACTTATGTTTTCCTTGGACAATACAATAAAATCGGCATCACAAATAACGGACAGGGAGGTATATCCCCAACCGTTTCTGGTTATATCAATATATTCCTGAACCTGATTATCAGGCTCATCGACCACTATACTTTTACGCTCAACAATATATTCGGTGGGCTGTTTTTTGTTTATTTCCAAAAGAAACTCTTCCACATTCTGCTCGTTTCCGTAGTAAGCAGACAGTCCAAGATATGCTTTTAAATACTGCTTATCATTGCCCTTAAATATATTTTTGAATTCATCGTTGTAAAACAGGGCAACAGCCTCATCCCAGTTCATTTTGGCCAGATTGGCAAAATGAAACAGATTTCGGATGCTTCCCAGGCTTGAATCAAGAGTGGAGTGTGAAACGTTTACAACATAGGGAAGATAATATTCCCCCTGGTTAGATACTACATAGATATCGCCCTTTACCACATCTCCTTCCGCCAAACCCTTGGCAGAGAAGGTAAAGCCGATTTCCTCGGCAGTTCCCGAAAAATAGTCAGAAAGAAGCTGCATTCTTACATCGTTGGTAAAAATGTAGCCTTCAGATAGTCTCCCCGGAGCGCTACTTATCCCAAAGGAGCCGGTATACAGTTCCCCTGCAGACACATTGATTTCAAGGCGGGTGCACGAAAAATCCAGGGAACCTTTTTCATAATTAAATTTGCCCTCTAAGATTCTGTCAATAGTAGCTCTCATATAACTCCAAAAATGATTACAGGCAATTTCCGGCGCACTTTCCAAAGAGATAATCTTAAAAAGTGCGCAAGAATGCATTCTTGGTAACATTATATCATTTAGAGAACTCTATATGCAATAAATCCGAAGTAAAAAACGCTAAATATTGTTATTTTTTCTTAAGTCGATAGCCTATATAGTTATCAGGCCTCTTTATTTGCAAAAAAAGCTACTGCAATCGCCCCGGGTCCCACATGGGTACCAATGGCCGCACCTACCGTAGTAATAGGCAGTTCACCGGTAATACCTTTCCAAAGATCACCGCTGTCCTCAATGTATTTACGAAGAGTAGTATCATCAAGGCCGCTGTATCCAAGGCAGAGGGGACGGGAAAAATCCACTCCTCCGCTTTTAACAATCAGGCTTCTTAACAGGTTTTCGCTGTTTTTGGAGCCTCTGGCCTTGCCTACCATTTCAACCTTTCCGTCTACAACCGATACAACCGGTTTAATCGACAGGATACCGCCGGCAAAAGCAACCGCTGCGGATATTCTTCCGCCCTTTTTCAAATATTCAAGGGTATCAAGGGCTGCCAGAATCTTTATTTCTTTCTTTTCTTTGTCAAGAACTTCAGCTATCTCTCCGGCAGGCATTCCGCTGTCTCTTAATTCAACGGCTCTCTCTATAAGAATTCTCTCACCCAGTGTTGCGGAAAGAGAATCCACCACGTAAACCCTGCCTTCATATTCCGACGCAGCTATGCAGGCGCTCTGGTAAGTGCCCGACAATGCCGAGGATAATGTGATAACAAGCACGGTATCACCGCCTGCTGTCAGTTCTTCAAAAACCTGCTCATAGGTTGCAGGGGAAATCTGGGAAGTCGTGGGGAGATTATCACTTTCGATAAGCTTCTCATAAAACTCCTGATGTGAAATATCCACACCGTCCTTATATTCGGTATCACCGATTGTTACCAGTAACGGAATATGGTACAAGCCCAGGCGCTTGGCATCATCAGGCAAAATATCCGAGGATGAATCAATAACTATTCTAACAGCCATAGTTTTTCCCTTCTGTACGTTTAGTATATTTACTTGGCAAGACGCAAAAGAATATCGTTGCTTCTTTGAATAAATTCGGTCATTTCTTCGGGAGCAAGGGGTGCCTGCTGAAGCTTTGCAAGATCGTAAAGCTGTTTTGCAAACATATCCGAGTCCTCGGCTTCCCTGTTGTTGGTAATATATTCAACAAGAGGATGGTTGGCATTAAGCACTAAGGTTTCACCTGATTCACCGCCAAACATGGAAGGATCCATTCCGGGCATCGAATACATCTTCATCATATCCTGCATACGGCGTGTTTCTTCGGAGATGGTAATCATTGAAGCTATTTTCTTGTTCTTAAGCTTCTGAACGCTAACCTTCATATCCTTCTTTTTAAGGGCCTTCTCAAATACTTCCTTAAGCTCTCCGGCCTGCTTATCAAGCTCTTCTCTGGTCTTCTTGGAAGTCTTGTTGGTAAGTGAATCTGTTATATCGGTATCGATTCTTGAGAATTTGATACCCGGATTCTTTGCTTCAAGCTGTGAAACAAAGGGCTGATCGATGTTGTGCTTTAAAATGACAGCGTCCATCTTGGCCTGCTTAAACATGTTGATATACTGGCTCTGCTGCTTCTCGTCGGTTACATAGTAAATGGTCTTTTCCTTGGTTTCGCCGTCTTCTGCATCGTCTACTATTTCAGCCTCAACCTTTTCACCCTTTTCATCGGTTGCATTTTCTTCAACATCGATAGGCTTAACCTCAAGGCACTCGGGAAGGGTCATATATTTACCATCAAGGTTCTTAAAGAGAATGTAGTCTGTCATCTTTTCGCAGAACTTATCATCCTTTAAGCAGCCGAACTTAATGAAGGGGCTGATATCTTCCCAGTACTTTTCATATTCTTCTTTTTCGGTTTTGCACATACCGGAAAGCTTATCTGCAACCTTCTTGGTAATATAATCTGAGATTTTCTTAACAAACCCGTCATTCTGAAGTGCTGAACGGGAAACGTTAAGGGGTAAATCAGGACAGTCGATAACACCCTTTAAAAGCATCAAAAATTCAGGAATAACTTCTTTAATGTTGTCGGCAATAAATACCTGATTGTTATAGAGCTTAATGGTTCCTTCAATGGACTCATACTCCGTATTAATCTTGGGGAAATACAAAATACCCTTTAAATTGAAGGGATAGTCCATATTTAAATGAATCCAGAATAAAGGCTCTTTGTAATCGTTAAATACATTGCGATAGAATTCTTTGTATTCCTCTTCAGAGCAATCATTCGGATGCTTTGTCCAAAGAGGCGCCTTGTCATTGATAGGAGTGGGGGCTTTTAATACCTTTTCCTTAACGGGATTTCCCTCTTCATCCAATACTTCCGTATCAACTTCTTCATATTCCGG
>JAZUJC010000027.1:0-3197 GCA_045642625.1 Lachnospiraceae bacterium | reverse complement strand
ATAATGAACATCCTTGTCAAAGGCCAAATAGCAAACGTTCTGAGTCGATTCGATTACGCGGCTTATGTTTTCGGAAATAAAATAATGCCCCGACATACGAAACAGAGGTAAAAGGATAATACCAAACAAAATGGTATTGCTGATTGGAGCCACATCATATACTGTGTGAAACAGTTTACTGGAGAAATAACATCCGCAACCTATCAACAATACGAACAGTGTAAGCTTAACATTTTTGGCACTGACTATATTTTTACGCCTGAGTGATACTATAGTTACCACAACAGCAGCAAGCATATAGCTGATCATTAACACGTAGTGAACCGTATGAAAAGGTCCATATTCCCTGTAAAATATGTGTTGACCGTTTTCAATGCGTAACTCGGGATTAACGTAGTAAAGCCCTGTCTGCCCTATAGTATTAATAACGCAAAACAGTCCTGTCTGAATTGCTATAAGGATAATTCTAAATAATTTGGAAAGGTTTATATGACATATCTCACAGATTGAGAAAAACATTAATACCGGTAAATATGTTCCACCGGCATATGCTATCTTCATTGACAGCACCGCTTCATTTGTGTTACTGGCAATTGAAAGGCAATAATATCCCCAGTTTGAAATAATCAATATAATTGTCAGTATCATATTTGTGGCATTATATTTATCATTAAATACAAAAAATGCCAGCAAAAACAGCACTGAACATATCAAACAAGCTAAATATACCTGAGACAAACAGACTTCCTCCCAACAAAATTTCCCTTTTTATATCACAATAGCATTTATCAATTAAAATATTGTTATACACATAAACTTTTTAAAACAAAAATTCGGCCTCGGCAAACCGGCATTTACAGTAAAAAAGTCAATTAGGATTCCTCCTAATTGACTTAATTATATTTATTAACCAATCAACCAGTCGTACATTTCCTGATACTTAACTGCACTCTTATTCCATGAATAATCCTGCGCCATTGCACGATCCACAAGCTTGTTCCACTCACGTTTTCTGTCGTAATAGATTCTTTCTGCATTTCTGATGCAGGCAAGCATTTCGTGGGCATTATAATTGGTAAATGAAAAACCTGTACCGGTGCTTTCATACTCATTATAAGGTTCAACCGTATCCTTAAGGCCTCCGGTTTCACGCACAATCGGAATGGTGCCGTATCTTAATGCGATAAGCTGACTCAGGCCGCAGGGCTCAAATAGTGAAGGCATTAAAAATGCATCACATGAAGCATATACCTCATGAGCAAGATCGTCTGAGTAATAAATATTTGCAGAAACCTTGTCATTATATTTCCAGTCAAAGTGTCTGAACATATTTTCATATCGTTCTTCGCCTGTACCTACAACAACAAACTGTATATTATCCTGGCAAAGTTCATCCATAATATAAGCGATCAGGTCAAGACCCTTCTGATCGGTAAGCCTTGAAATAAGGCCAATCATCATTGCCTTGGGATCCTGCTTAAGGCCAAGCTTTTCCTGAAGCTTAATCTTATTTTTAACCTTTTCTTTTCTAAAGTTAATAGGATCGTAGTTATGTACAATCTTAGTATCTGTAGCGGGGTCAAAATCAGTATAATCAATACCGTTTACGATACCTCTCAAATCATTTACACGGGCTGACAGCAAACCGTTAAGCCCTTCGCCGTAAAAGTCGGAAAGAATTTCCTTGGCATAAGTATCTGATACAGTTGTAATTGCATCGGCAAATACAAGACCGCCCTTTAATAAATTGGCATCCTTATAAGCTTCAAGCTTGTCTGCAGTAAAATAATAGTCTGAAAGACCGGTAATTGACTGAACTCCCTCAATACTCCACTTACCCTGGAACTTAAGATTATGAATAGTCATTACAGTCTTAATATCATGGAAGAACAAATCGCCTCCGAAACGTTCTTTCAAATAAACGGGAATCAATCCGGTCTGCCAGTCATGACAATGGATTACATCAGGTTGAAAATCTATTAAGGGCAATGCTCCCAATACTGCCTTTGAGAAATATGCATATTTTTCAATCTCAAAAAGAGCATCGTCACCATAGGGCTTCATTCCGCTGAAATAAAATTCGCTGTCGATAAAATAATAGGTGATATCATCAACAACGGCCTTCAATACGCCTACATACTCATTTTTCCAATTGAAGTCCATATAGAAATGCGTAACATATTCCATCTTGTCCTTCATCTCCTGTCTCATACAGGAATACTTGGGGAGAATAACCCTTACATCAAAATATTTTTTATCAATGCACTTGGGCAAAGAACCTACAACATCCGCAAGCCCACCGGTTTTAATAAAAGGAACACCCTCAGATGCCGCAAAAAGAATCTTTTTCATAAAGAATCCTCCAAAAAAATGTATTTATGTACGCTAAATTTCTAAAAATAACTATAAAAAATATATCATTTATTTTGGCAAAATGCCACGGTCTCACATCGAAATATTATAAAAAACATGTATTAACCATATGTTTTCGCAATATAATATTGAAACTTCCAATATCAGATAAAATATGTGTTTCCGGCCAAAAGCAGAATAAAATATACTATTCCGCTTACAAAATGCCACAGCAGAACAACCGAAGCACACGATAAATACGCGGTTTTAATAGTGTTTACTTTCTCTCCGGCCTTTTTTGAATTCAAGACGCCCTTCAAATCCTTTATAAGCATAAAGACAGATTCAGCAAAAAGAATAAACAGGGCAATTGAATAGCCCCAAAAGAAATTACCGTCACCGCTTCTTAAGCCGGTTTCCACAAAGAAAAATACTTCACAAAAACCAACTGCCCATATTAAAAGACTAAAAGCATACAGCCTGTCTTTAAAGACATCCTTTATATGCAGTGCCAGCATCATAAGCGGGAAAAGAATCGACAAAATCAGGGTTACCTTCGGATGATCCCCTCTCTGGCTCAATGCGGTAAAGGGGCTGATTTTGTAGCCGTTTCCCGTACCATCGCCAAACAAAACAAGACTTTGTAATAAAAGCACCAGCATTGAAGGCACTACGGTCAATGCCATAAAAAACACCTTGGTAAATTTTTCTTTTTTCTTTAACCAGTCCCACAATAATTCAAGAGCCATTACCGGAGCAAAAACCACAAAAAAGCTGGGTTTAACCGCCACCGAAAGGGCAAGAACCAGTGAAAAGCCCACAAGCTTTCGCACCCTGAAATCTTT
>JAZUJC010000026.1:0-2148 GCA_045642625.1 Lachnospiraceae bacterium | reverse complement strand
GTGATAATTTTGCCCAGGGATTTGTTAAGAACAACATAGCGAAGTACCTTATGGGACTCGCCGTTAATGCGAAAATACAGAGGCGCAATACGACCCTTGTCATCGTAGGACGCGATTACGGGTATGGTTTCCCCCGGTTCCGAATAAAGGGGAGTGGTTATAATTGTCGTATTGTCTCTAAGAGTCGGTGAAACTCGCATTTGGTGCCTCGGTATAAAAATATGTTTGCAGGGTTCTTTTGAATGGTGTGTATAACAGATTATACAAACATATGTTCGAAAAGTAAATACCCAAAAGCGAATACCTTAAAATATATATTTGAAATTTTTACTGAGTTATTCCGGTTAAGTGTACGGTGATTGCGGGGCGTATGCCGTAATTGCCTGCACCAACGGAGGAATCGGTAAACAGCACATCTTCAGCTTCGGTAGTAACAATGTATCCCTTTGAAACATCTTCACCGGAGTTGTCTCTAAGCCACCAGTAGTAGTTTTCGGTGTGGTTGTATTCAACATCTGAATTGTAATATCCAATGTACTGATCATGGGCCTTACACTGTTCGGTAGGCTTTGTGTATATGGAAATTCCGGCATCCCTGAGCCACTGAAGCTCGTCGGAGGAAAGCAGGAACACATAGTCTTCAGAGCCGTGTACGGTCTTTACGAGGGCTTTTTTTTCAACTTCGCTGAAACCATACAAAAATCCCGCCTCACTGTGATAATAATTGTTGCCGACAGCAGCCTTTGTAGGTGCCTGATCTTCGTAATCAACCACTTCTTTATCTGAGTTAAGCCAGGTCCTGATGTTGGATTTGGCCCAGTTATTATTGCCGCGAATCAGCACCAGTAAATCAGGGTCGGTTACAACATGATTTTCGTAGGAACCGTAGTATATATCATTATAGGTATTGTATTCACCACCTTCAGCCGCATCAAAAACCTTCATGGTGAGAATGTATTTGGATAAAAGAATGGCAGTTCCATCGTCATTAATTTTTATGATTCGCCATTCTACGGGTGCATCATAATAAGTGCCGAAGGTCACTGTATCGCCGATGGCAAAAGAAACAGCGGTATCTGTGGAGTCATCACCTGAAGCGGCAATATCGATACCGGATAAGCCGGTGGATTCGCCGGATGTATTGCCGGATCCTGCATCAGAGAATCTTTTTGTTATGAATACAAGCCCTATAATTAAGGCGATTGTTAAAAATGCGGCGCCAACAATCATGGTAAGCTTTTTAGAATTCTTTTGAACGAAATTCCTGCGGTTTGGATTCTCTCTTAATAATTCATTTGAAGATAAGGAGTCTTTTTGTTCGGACTCCGCAGAAATGGCACTGTAGATGCTGCTAAGCAGTGCCAGCTTCTTGTTTTCGGTATTTGTAATCCACTGGTGTGTCATAAGGAAATATTCCATAGACTTGCTAAGCGTTACTTCCTCTAAGGGATATACCACCAACGGAATTCGGTGGCTGACAGCATATTCCACCTCACGCAAAACATGGGGAGAACTGTTGGAAGCCTTTGAAAGGAGCAAAACAACCATTTTTGAATTACTGATAGTATCAACCAGCTGTTCCGCATATTCCCGGCCGGGGATTAGATCCCTTGTGGAAATAAAGCAGGACACTTCATTTTCTTCGAGATATTGACAGAGCTTATTGGCTTCGTCGGCTTCTTGTGATGAAAAAGAAATGAATACTGTTTTATTCAATGCGGTTACTCCTTTCTGATAATTGATTTTGTGTATATTCTGATATGTGCAACAAAATGCCCCTCCGCTTGGAGGGGATTAAGTCAGTATAACCATATATTACTAATGCGCTACCTCGCTTTTGGGAACGATGCCACCGTATGTGGTAGGGAGCCCTACCATAGCGCCGGTATAGCCGCCAAACTGGCATATATACCACTTGCCGCCGTATTTAGCTGCATCGGCAAAAAAGCAGTATGTTGTTCCGTCGCATTCGAACTGTAAAGAAACAGTAGCGTAGTCGTCACAACCGTACTGATTCATAAGTTGTTCTTTTGGTTTGCTGTTAAAGTACTCCTTCATATCTGCAGCACGATCACCAAGAACCTCCGTATCGGATATTTCTTCAATCTTTGTAATTGTTGAAGTATGCTTATCCGAATTTGTCGGAAG
>JAZUJC010000025.1:0-9832 GCA_045642625.1 Lachnospiraceae bacterium | reverse complement strand
CACAGTATCGTGCCGTAGGAATCTCTCAAAATCTGTAAACTCATTACCTGTCCCCTCGAAAAAGAAAAAGATACAAAATTATACCTATACCGACAATATAATCAATGCATATTAAAAATCCGTTAATATAGAGAATTTCTTATTCATTTTCCCTGTATTCAATAGTCTCCGTCGTATATTTTCGCCCCATATCATGGCGCTTTTTCCGATTTTCCACAGATTCAAAAACTATGGACATATCATAATCCTCCGGGTACAGTTCCTCAGCCCTGACATGCAGCTTTACACGCTTGTGGTTTATCCATATTTTTCGACCCGCAATCTGAACCCTCATTACACCTTTGTCATTTACTTCCTCGCACACAATCCCGATTTTATTATCAGGCAAAACAATAACGCTGTCTCCGATTCGAAACCTGCCCGAAGCCGAATAATTCTTATGATCGGTCTTTGTTTTTCTTATTCTTTTGCCGGAGCTCACTTTTTCAAATTCTTTATCTCCGAAATCATATGAACCTACCGCTGCTTTTCCGTATGCCGCTTCAACCGCAACCTTCAGCATGTCCCCGGGCATACCAAGCCTGTCGGCAATATAAAAGGCACAGCTTTCCCCTGCCTCACCTATAACCATTTTGTAGGTAGGTTTAAGAGTCTGCCGGTCAAATGTCATTCTGGCATTAACAATACCCTCACTTTTGCTCGCATATTCTTTTACATCTGGATAGTGGGTAGTCACCAGGAAGTTGGCTCCGCTTTCCCTCAGTTTTTCCAAAATGGCAATGGCTATTCCCATTCCCTCCTGGGGGTCTGTTCCGGAGCCAAGCTCATCCATAATAACAAAGCCATCCCCGTCCAGTTCCCTCAGGATATTAAGCACATTCTTTATATGGGAAGAAAATGTGGATAGATTATCATTGATGTTCTGACCATCACCTATATCACAAAAATATCCCGAGTTCATGCAAATATCCGCGCTTTTACAGCAAACATGCAGGCCACACTGAGCCATTACGGCATTGAGCATAACAGTTTTAATCGCTACAGTTTTACCGCCTGTATTAGGGCCGGTTATCACAACTCCCCTGTTATCAATGCCCAGTTCAAAGCTTAGCGGGACACTGACCTTTGGGTCCATCAAAGGATGCCTTGCCTCCTCCAGAATAATTCTCCTGTCAAGGTTAATACGGGGTTCACTTGCCTCAAGCTCTATACTCAGTTTGCCTTTTGAGAAGCTGTAATCCAGCTTTTCAATAAGTCGCATATTTTCTCTTAATGAATCCGCGCACTCCGCAACAAGAGCAGTCAGGGTATACAAAATGCGATAGACCTCATTTTCCTCGTCTATACGAAGGCCCTGCACTTTTTCTCCAAGCCTGATTACCCCATCAGGTTCAATAAATACCGTATTTCCTGTGCTTGATTTATCAATCAGACTGCCCGGGATTTTGTATCTGTATTCTTTCTTCACGGGTACACAAATTCTTCCGTTCCTGGTTGTATAAAAGCTATCCGCCATACACTCACGGTTGTTTCTGATAATTGATTCCGCCTTTTGCTTCATCTCATCTTCCAGTTGCTGAATTTCCATTCGGATGTCAAAAAGAAGCTTTGATGCATGGTCATCAACTCTTTCCCCTCTGATTTGCACCGAAATTTCTTCCCGAAGTTCCCCCCGGGCGTTAAGGGATTCATCGTAAAAGCTTAAAGGATTTTGAAACTGCTGACCTCTTTTTAAGTAAGCCCCCAGCCTGTCTATAACCACCAATATACCCAGAACCCGTTCCAGCTGATAAGGTGTAAGGCAGTCTCCTTTTTCGGCAATTTTCAAAATATCCAATATCTCCGACACATCCTGTAACGGGGGATTTCCAAGCTTCTCAATCAGTTCTTTTGCATCCGTTGTATCCCTTAATTCTCTTCTAAGCCTACTCTCGTCTAAAATAATCCATCTATTCTCAATCTGTTCTTTTGCCTTGTCTGTAACTGCAAGGTCACACCACATCTGTTTGATTTTATTAAATTCAATTTGATTTTCAATCATTTTGTTAAACGCTCCTTTCGATTACCTGTAAAGCTTTCCGTCATCAAAAAGTGCATAAAAAAACCATGATACCTTACGCTTAAGATATCATGGTTATATATACAAAAAGAAACACACCGCCGAAGTTCAGTCCGTACACTCCGCGCACTAAAGCTGCCGTCGAGCCATAAACTAAAAATCCCGCCGAACCATAAACTAAAGTGCCCACCGAGCCATAACCCCCGGCTCTCACCGGTCTTTCCAACCAATATATTAAGCGTAATGAAACAAAGCTAACGCAACTTGCTACGTTAACCAAATTCGTACCATTAAAGCTGCACTGCACAATACCTGCAGCCTTACATATCATATTTTAAATAATGATATGGGTTATTCACCCACCACGCTTAACATAAATTTTCCTCTGTTTCTATATCTATATCGGTGATATTAGCACCTCAATTATACTGCGTCAAGACTGTCCTTCTTTTTCAATATCCAAATCAGATTGCTTCGATATTGTGCTGCCGTCATAGGGTCGTTTAAGTCCTCTTTGTCGCCACAGCTTTCGATGCAGCAACCTTGCACATTTCCCCGGAAAGGTCGGTTCCATCAATATCTATTCCCCGCTCTGCAAGGCACAAAAGAACGGCGCCTGCTCCGCAGGCAATGTCCACAACACCGCTCTGTCATAATTTTCGGCCACGTCTTTACAATCATGTAAGTCCGTGTTGGTTCTCCTTATATTATATGGTTTATTATTCCGTAATCGTTTTCCGCCTATGTTTTATTGGAGCACGGATATCGCATCAACATTTTCCTTATTTATGTATAAGTAATCAATAGCTATAATGTTTGCCCCGCCTACAAGTTTTTTATTAAACTCTTCAAATTGCTCCTGAGTGTAATATCCCCATTCATATCCCAGATTAGAAGCACTCAGCATATATACGGTTCCGCACCCTGTGGGATCATATTCTTCATGGTAAAATGATTCATCCCCCTGTGAATCGATAACAAGCTCCTTATCTTCGCTATCCACCGCTCCGATACTTTCAAACGTATCCTGGGCTGCATTGTATTTAAGAATTGTATACGGCCACAGGAATCCGTAACCCTGATTATGTGCTGCATCCGCATAAATAATTCCGTTATCAAAAACAGTAAGTGCCCCACCGCCTTCAAGCTCATCGCTCCATTCCCCGGTGCTTACATCGTATTTGAATATGTAGGAAGTGTACCCTACCATTGCAGTCGGGTTTGTCCAGTCAATAATAAGCTCATCGTCGCCATCACCGTCAACATCAAGAATTGCAAACTGATTGTCGGCAATCGTCTCGGCGTAGCTTTCACAAAATCCGTCCATACCGTCCACTTCGACGCTATTGTCAATCATATACCTAAGAAAAGCAAGGTATGCATCCCGGGTATTATCAAAGTCCCCAAGTATCTTCTTATATACCTGTTCAGAAGAATCTTTCTCAGCGTTAAGGACTAATTCAACCGAAACTGTCCCCGAAGCATTGAGTTGTGAATCACCCACGGTTTCCCCCGAAGAATTAATTTCAGAATTCACCTCATATTCTTCCGATGACACTTCTATGGATACCTCCGAGGTATCAATGCTCACGGCATCATATGATGCCGCTGTTTTAGATGCTCCGCACGCAGAAAGAAACATTGCCGAACTTATGGCAAAGCACAATAATCCCTTTTTCATTATCACATTCCTTCCGCTTTTCTAAAAAACATAGTTACAAAACATACTCCGGCCAAAAACAATGCGCAGCCTAATCCTGTATAGAAAAAAGCTACAAAAATATCAGGAAAGACACCTGCATTCCTTAATCCGATTCCGCCTCCCATCATTACCGCCATAATGATATACGACTTAATATCAAAAAAATTCCATACAGGGCGGTAAGCTTCCTTGTAGCCCATAATCCTTTTTCCATGCTTCTTTGTCATTTTATAAAACATCATTCCAAACAGCATAAAAATAATTACGGAAAGAAGCGGCAAATACCATCTCATCTCAATAATTCCATAAGAAATAATACCCAGCCTCACTACATTGAAGCCCGCTATCATCCATATAATTCCGGCAATAATCAACAAGGCCCTCTTAGGAACCTCATAAAATTTTCTACTCATATATTTTCCCCCGCACAGTTTTATCGCCCGCATCAATATTTACCTGCATTGCGACTTATCTTCACACAACTTATCGGCATTTTCAACGCTTCAGCCCTGCTAGCGATGAATATACATTCTTGTCATTTCAGGTTCACCATCGCCCTGCACCATACAGAGAAATTCCCAACCGTAACGCTCATAAAAACCGACATGATCGGTAATAAGATAAACCGGAGATATGTTTTTTCGCCGGCAATCTTCCACTACAATATTAAGCAGCTGCCCTGCAATACCCTTACAGCGATATTCCTCCTCGGTGTAAACGGCACAAACATTTGGAGTCAAGTCTTTTCTGTCATGGAAATCATTTTCGATTACTCCAAGACCTGCGACTATTCTTTCGCCATCAAGGCACAAATACCAGCCATAATCGGTCTCTTCATTAAGATACGCTTCCATGCATTCAATATAAGCATCTTTCGGAACTCCCCATTTACTGTGAAACCACTCCGCTGCTTTTTCTTTAATTGAAGGCATTTCCTTCAATGTAATGTATTTATAGTCCATATTTCCCCTCATAGTTTCTTTTTGTAATAAACTGCTTCGCACTTTATTATCAGTATTCACAGTGAATAATCCTGACGGATTATTCAATCTCCCTTGTAAACTGCGAAATAAAATTCCAGCCAAGCTCTGCCGTGAAGGGCCTGTATTCATGCATCTGGCCTTCCACCGCCACAAATACGGTTCTGCAGACTCCGTCCTCGCTGTCAAAATAATGAACATTCATATAGGCATCGCGGCTTTCATCGTACAGCCTTTCGACACGGTCACCCTTAACTGCCAAAAATTTGTCATCCCAATTGCTCTGGTCTTCAAACGTGAAATCAAATTTTTTGATACACTTATTTACCTCCATGGCATATTTAAGACGCTCTACAGCCCAGGGGCTCTGGAAGGGCAGTTCGCTTACATGCGAATTTTCCCCGCCGGAGTAAAACAGCGGAAGCGGAATATCTTTATTCAGTGTGTCAAGATGCCTTTCTGCGCCAAAAGGATGGCTGTATACGGGAAACAGCGCACACCCCGGTGCTACAGCTGCAAAGCTCTTTGGATATCGTTCAAACAAATCCCAGGTTTTGCCGCATCCCATAGAAAAGCCTACAGCGTAAATTCTTTGCTCGTCTACCTTATAGCGCTTTTTGATTACCTCAAGCAGCTGCATTACCTCGTCGGCCGGAATGTTTAAGTGATTTTCAACGGCAACAAACAGGAAATTGTGTTTGTTGGCAACCCCATACCAGCCCGAGACATAGGTCAAAAACATCGACGAATCGCCCATACCGTGGAAGCCCAGCACTAACGGCGCCGGTCCATTGTCAAAAATGTCCTTGTTATAGTAAGCAAAATAACCTACCTCGTGCTCTTCCTGACCCTTGAATGCCGCATTATCGGGAGATACCTTAACCATGGTGCTTCCTGCCTCTTCAACCATGCCTAAGGTTTCAAGGTCAGGCTCCTCAGAAATAACGCCGCACCACATTTTGTATTTCTTTACAAAAGAATAAAAATCCTTTTTATATTCGGCAGTATCCTTAATCAGCTTATGCTTACATTCAGAAAAGTGACTGTTAATGTCACTGCTGTTGTTTATGCTAAGAACCGGGATATCCTTTCTTTCTACACAGGGAATAACACTTAATCCCTCCATAGAAACCGCGGCAGGGGTTATCTCGCCGGGTCCCCAAAGAAACTCGCCCTGAATAGTTTTAAGAAGATATTTGGCCGCATAATCTGCCGACTTTCCATAGCTGTATATGTAGGTGTGGAACTTGGTTCCGCGAATATAATATCCCTTAAGTGTATGAGCAAAGAAGTCGCAATCGGCATACAGGCCATCCTCATATTCGGGTCCCATCTTAACCTCATCAATGAGAGAAACAAACAATGATTCATCCGCGCTGTCCCAATCACCCTTCGCAGGATACACAAACAAAACACTTGCATCCTTTTTGGCAGCAATATCTCTAAGGCCGGTGGAATCCGCAAAAGCAATCGCCTCTTCCATGGATTTCTTTTCTTCCTCAAGAACCACAAGAAGGGGTGCCGTAAATGAATAGTTGTTGATTTTTCCGTTAAGATCATTTGCCGGAACATAACCTTTTACAACAAATTTGTCGTAAGTTATTTCCCAGGCCCTGCTTCCGTCATCAAGTGTAATAATTTCAGGTTTTTCATTAATTCCCATGCTAAATCCCCTCTCCATATATTAAGATTCATATTAAATCAGCTTATTTACTTTCAAAACATATAACAATTATAGCTTTATTTACGAACAGTTTCAATTTGGGGATTTCGAGAGCAAGTATACCTTCCCGGCGTATAATTGGGAATAGATTACAGAATCTATACGCCTGCAAATAATTGCAAAAAAGCAGGCGAGCATATAAATGTATCCCCGTCAAAGATTTATACGCCTCGTTTAAACCATTTAGCATTAAACTATGCCTACGAATCCTATATTATGGCGTATAATTGTGGGTGATTTCGAAATTTATACGCATTGATAAAAAAAGAGCACACATGATCGGCGTATTATTTCAACACCCAAAACAAATTTATACGCAAAAGAAAAAAATATTGAATTTTCAAAGGTCTGAACACCCGGTCCCAAATAAAAAGCGGACCACCTGGGTCCGCTTTTCTGCTGCATTCTTTCAAAAATATTAATCAATTTGCGTACAAAGCATTTTTACACTCATACATTCATCCACTTAGCTATACCCCATCCACTTAGCTATACCCTCATACGCTTATCTTCTCAGGTATACCGAAACATATTCCACCGGCTCCTAAAAAGGATAATCCTCACCCTTATTGGTAATAAATCTGTGGCCTGTTTTATCGTATCTTCTTTCTTCGAAAAGATTCTTAAGAATCTCGGCTGCGTCATAGGCTGAAAGAGGAGCCGGGTTATCTTCTTTTCCGTTTGTTCTGATCCAGCCCGGATGAAGAGCAAAAATATTAACCTTATTATTGTCCTTAATGTTATTCCAAATAGTCATGGTTCCCATGTTAAGGGCGGCCTTGGCCATACCGTAATCAACATAGAATTTTCTGTAATTCTTTGAAATGCTTCCTGCTTCGGATGAAATATTGATAATAAGCGACATATCATCCGTATTCTCAAGCAGGGGGAAGAATTTCTGGATAACTCGTAACGGTCCCACCGCAGTAACATCAACAACCTTAGCCACGAAATCGAGATTAAAATCAAAGAAATCCTTCTCCACATCCTGAGAGGTGGTTACAGCATTGTTGATTAGCAGGTCGATTCTGTCAAAACTCTTTGATACTGTTTCAAAAGCCGCATTTACCGATTCGGAGTCACCGATATCCATTTTTACAATAGTCAAACTGTCGGGATATTTAGCCTTTAAGGCATTCAATTCTTCAGATTCTTTTCTGACGGTAGCTATTACATTATCTCCGTTTTCAAGATATCTTAGCGCCAGGTTAAAGCCCAGTGCATAGTGTCTTCCGGTTCCAGTTACCATTACGTTTTTGCTCATAATTTGTTCCTTTCTAGTCTCATTCTCTGTTGTTAATTACTTACATCAAATCTAATTTCCGTCCGCTTATTGCATGCCTCAATATCATATTCCGGCTGTTGCTGTAGACTTCAATATTATATTTCCCCTCTGTTTGCCGCGCATTCCATTTCCTTTCGCAATCCATAGGCAAAAGAAAATCAACCCTTTCTTTTGCCGATAATATTGCTGAAGGTCTCCTCAATCTGAGTGAAGTTAATGGGCTTTGAAAGATAAGCGTCAAAGCCTTCTCCCAGTAATTGCTCTTTTACCCCGGCGATTGCATTTGCCGTCAAGGCAATTATTGCACAGTTTCCAAAAGAATAGTAGCCGCCAAGCTCTCTTATACGATTCATGGCCTCCACACCATTCATAACCGGCATCATCTGATCCATAAGGATTATATCGTAATTATTTTCCTTACAGGTTTCTATAGCCGCAAAGCCACTGTCAACAGCCGTAACATCCATATCATATTGCTTAAGTATTTTGGAAATAACCTTAAGGTTAACCCTGTTATCATCAACAGCCAGCACTTTTACACCACTGTATTTAACCGAACCAATGGATGATTTTAAAACCTTGGACTCTGATTTAACCAAAATCTTGCCTATAGGAACATTTTCAACTATTCTTTGCGGAATTGTTACCGTAAAGGTAGTACCTTTTCCATAAGTACTTTCAACACCAACAGATCCACCCATCAGTTCTACGAAGCCCTTTACAATAGCAAGGCCCAGACCGGTTCCCTCAATGCCGGAATTTTTGCCCTTATCCACACGCATGAATGAATCAAACAATTTATCCCGGTCGGATTCTCTGATTCCTATACCGGTATCAATTATCTTAAACTCCAGCACTGCGGTATCATTTTCGATTTTAACTGTTTTACCTTCAAACCTGACAGAACCGGTTTTTGTATACTTAACGGCATTATTCAGTATATTTACGAGGACGCCTCTGACTCGTACGGGATCACCGTAGAGCCCGGACGGAATGTTTTCGTCCACATCAATTGAAAAAGAAAGTCCCTTGGCATTTGCCAGTGTTTCGGTAATCAGGAAAGCATCTTTTATTACATCCGAAATATTGTAGTTAATTTCATTAAGTTCCATTTTTCCGGATTCAATTTTCGAAATATCCAGGATATCATTAATGATTGCCAAAAGGTTATGGGACGCATTTCTGATATCCTCTGCCTGTTCTTTATCCTCAGTGGGAAGGTCACTTTTAAGCAAAAGCTCCGAAAAACCGACAATGGCATTTAGCGGTGTTCTGATTTCATGAGACATATTGGCTAGGAAGGTACTCTTCGCAAGGCTGTTTGCCTCGGCGAGTCGCTTGGCTTCTACTAATGAATCCATTATTTCGTTGATGTGAGTCATATCCTTAACCGTAATAATAAACCCTATTACATCCCCAAAACGGTCCTTTATTCGGCTGGTCTGAAGCTGTACCGGAACATTGCCGATAACTGAGCTTGTATCATCGGTACGATGATTTCCCTCGTAATTCAGATGATTTTCATCAAGCAAAAAAATGTCCGTAAGCTTCATGGGCTTATCATTGTAATGCACAAATGTCTCCTCAAATACCTCAAGAGCCGCATTATTCGAAAGCATTAAAACACCATCCATATCAAATACCATAACCGGTTCCGATACAGACTCGTAAATGTACCTCGACATATTAATAGGGGTCAGACGCGTCTTGTTAAGGTCAACAATCGCATAGTACATTACAAGAAGGCCAAAGAACTGGGTAATGCTGCTGCCCGGAATTGCTCCGAATCCAAACATGGGCAAAATAGTATCGAGAATCATACCCATGAACACGATTATCAGGGTTATTCCCATTTTATGGCTTGTAGTTTTTTCTCTCCTGTTTTGCGCATTTTTGATTATAAATGTAATTGAAATAACCATATTAACCGCATAAATCAGCGAATAAACGGTATAAATATTGTTGGCCAGTCCCTGCTTAAAGGTATATGTCATACCCGTATCTTCCATGTAATACAGGGTTACCTTAGGGCTTACTGTAGGGAAATAAATAGCCACACCAAGCAGCGCAAAAATACAGAACG
>JAZUJC010000024.1:0-6705 GCA_045642625.1 Lachnospiraceae bacterium | reverse complement strand
CCTTGGAATCACCAACCTGAATATTTCCACGGGCAATAGGGCTTACAGATATAATATTATTGCGCCCGATATTAATCTCTGCGCCCAAGGCCTCCATACACTCTGTCGTAGCCTGTATATCCTTAGAAATGCCGTAACAGTCAATAGTTGAATTTTCTCCTGCCAAAGCCGCACATATGAGCAGTCTGTGGGCATATGACTTGGAGGAGGGAATTCTGACCGTTCCGTTTCTTTTTCCTGGTTTAATAATATAATTATCCATCAATTTCTTCCTTAATCTGTCTTCCCTCCTGAAGAAGCTCACGAAGGGTGTCCTTATCATCATTTTCTATAGCAACTTTGTATGCTTCAAGGTTTTTTATAAGCACATCCAGCTCCATAAGAAGGTTTTCACGGTTTTCCAAAAACAGTTCAGTCCACATATCCGGGTTAAGCCATGCAACCCTGGTAAGATCTTTATAGCTTCCTGCGGAAAAGCCCTTGTGATTTCTGACTGTAGGGCTCTTTACAAAAGCATTGGACACAATATGGGGAAGCTGAGAGGTAAAAGCAATCATCTCATCATGTTCTTTTGCCGTTGACAGTGTAATACTTCCAAATCCTGCAGGGCTAAGCAGCTTCTTGATTCGATCAAGCAAAAGAATGTCATCATATGTCGGGGGGATAATAACCATGGGAGCCCCTTTATAAAGGCTGTCCTTGGAATATTTAAAACCTGAGAACTGGGTTCCTGCCATAGGATGTCCGCCTACATATGTGAAACCGTATTTACGGGCAATCTCCATTCCACGCTCAACAATAACTTCCTTGGTGCCGCAACAGTCTATGACAATAGGCTTAGGGCCAAATTGCGGACCGTTATTTTCCATATATTCAAGTGCTGCCTTTGGATAAGTACATATCAATATCAAATCACAATCTGCGAGATTATCTTTGGTAAGTTCTGCGTCGACAGCATTGCTGAGCTTGGCAAACTGTATAACACTGTCATCGACATCAAAAGCCAATACCGTATGTCCGGCTTTGGCATATGCTTTGGCAAAAGAACCTCCGATCAGGCCCAGACCAACAATTCCTACCTGCATTTAAATTACCTCCCTAATTGCTTTAACATTTTTAAGTAAAGCGGCATATTCATCGGGTTTAAGTGACTGAGCCCCGTCACAAAGAGCGTGGGCGGGGTCATTATGAACTTCAATAACAAGGCCGTCACAGCCTGCTGCAGTAGCAGCCATAGCCATTGACGGAACTATTCTTGCAATACCTGTAGCCTGACTGGGGTCAACGATTACCGGCAGATGAGAAAGTTCATGAAGCATGGGAACCGCAGATAAATCCAGGGTATTTCTAAGATAATCGCTGTATGTTCTGATTCCTCTTTCACACAAGATTACATTTTCGTTGCCGCTGGCCATAATATATTCGGCACTCATAAGAAGTTCTTTTAATGTATTGGCAAGACCTCTTTTCAAAAGAACAGGCTTTCCGGTCTGGCCAAGTTCCTTTAGAAGGTCAAAATTCTGCATATTTCTGGTGCCTACCTGAAGTATATCAACATCTTCGAATAAGGGTAAATCGGAAATGCTCATAATCTCCGTAACAATGGGAAGGCCCGTTTCCTTACGGGCAGTCTTTAACATTTCAAGACCGGAAACCTTAAGCCCCTGAAAATCGTAGGGAGAGGTACGTGACTTAAAAGTACCGCCTGTAAGTATATTGGCGCCGGCAGCCTTAACTGCTTTGGCTGTTCCCACAATCTGTTCCTCTGATTCAACCGCACTTGGTCCGGCAATATAAGCAAAATTGCCTCCTCCGATTTTCACATTTCCAACCTGCACTACGGAATCTTCGGGGTGAAATTTACGATTACAGCATTTGAAGGTTTCAGAAACCTGCTTAACGGAATCAACAATTTCCAGGCTGTCAATAAGCTCAGCATCAACCTTTCCGGTATCTCCGATAAGGCCAAGCACAGTCTGCTGTTCCCCTGTGGAAACGTGAACACCAAGACCCATGTCCTTAAGCCATTCTATGAGCTGATTTTTCTTTTCTTCTTCAACATTATTCTTTAATACTACTATCATTTTATATCTCCAAGATACTTATCATTTTAAGCCGATATCAAAAGTCGTGGGCCTTTGCCTGAAAAATCAAACAAAAAAGGTGCTCACAGGTTAATCTGTGCCGCACCAGGTTTTCATTCTGACATCAACTGTTGCATCGCAAATTAACCTTTCTGTTTAGAATCGGTAAAGAAAGAATAATAATAAAAATTTGCGAATGCTCTGAAAGCTTTCATTATTGCTTATCTCCTGTTTTTATCACTGTAGGAATAATAACATTTATCGGTGTCGGGTGTCAATAAAAGATTTTGCAATTTAAACTGTTAAAGCGTTAAATCGATACAGTAAAAAAAGAAGCTGTCAAAAGACAGCTCCTTTAATACTTATACAAATGAATTAAACAGGTTGGTCATTGAACTGTTAAGAGCAGCCTCACTGTTGTAGAGACTTGTATTTGACACTGCTGTTTTGGCAATATCGGCAGCCTTTGCCTCGATTTCACTGCCGTAGGTAGCCTTTCCGTCAAACAGTGATTTAACGGTATTCATATCAGCCTTCCCCAATGCTTTGGTATCAACCTTCATAAGACCGTCGGTGCCAACTGAAATACCTGCCTTTGAAAGGGTATTTGAAAAGACTTTTGTCAAATCCTTCATATAATCAACAGTCTTGGATATGTCTGTCGAAGTAACCTTGTCGCTTTGCTTAACGGCTGCATTGTAGCTTTTTGCAAAGCTTTCAACCGCCTCTGTAATCTTCTCGGTATCAAAGGCACCGTCTGTCTGCTTCCACATATCCTTATCAGTAAGCTTGCTTACAGATTCTTTTAAACTGTCTGCAGTCTTTTTCATTTCCGATAAACCTGTGGAATCGGTCTGAACGGTCTTTCCAGCCAGTTTATTAATAGCCTGACTCTTCTCAGACACATCCGAAACATCCTTGGCATAATAAGCCTTCATAAGCTTGCCGTAGCTTCCGTTCTTAATAGCCGAATAATCGTTGAGATTTATGCCGTTTGTAATACTGTTATTGTTATTAAGCCCACTGAATAATGCAGACAAATCAATAGAATTTTTCATATAAACACCGCATCCTTATTTTAAAATATTTCGGGATATACAAAAAATCTCTCCCTGAATATTTAACGCAAGATCACTTTGTAAAATAATATATCACTTATATAAACAGAATATTAATACTGTTTATTAATTTCATCAAGGAAAATCGAACCGTCAAATCCGCTTTCGCATAACGCATAGGTATATTTAATGCCGTTGGCTACATAAGAAATACCGTAGGTAGGCATATCCCCGATGAGACCGAACTTAAGTAACAACGGATGGTCCGGCTTAAATGAATCCATTGAATACATGGTAGCGGTATTAAAATATGCATCTCCGTTATCATCTATGTAATCAAAGGACAATGCCACAATTTCAAATTCCGATACTGTGGTATCAATAAACAAAGATACTACAGCCTGATTTGATGATTTATCAAGTTCAAACTCCGAATAATCGTGGTTATACACATCTCCGGCTGAACCAAGTGTAAATTCAGCCTTTTGACTGACAGTGCCGTCTCCCAATGTGCTAAATGGAGTCAGGTTATACATATGTACACAGTTTGATATATATTCCTCATCAAGATCGTAAAAATCCTCCTCTGTGCCGGCAAAAGGTTCCGCTTCCGACACTTCCCATATACCCGATGTATTGTGGAAATACAAAGGATTATAATAATCATCGGTGTCTGAGAAATAGAAATCAACAGCCGTCAGCTCCGAACTTCCCGAAGCCAGTTCATATTCACCGAAGCAGTAATATGCAGCACCTGCGGAACCACTGTTGTAGAAATTGCCGTTACCAAGCATGGAATAACGGTTTCTTCCCCAGCCTTCAAGGAAATTGACTACCTCATCGTTTACTATTGTATAGCCTGCCAGAATTAAATCCGAAGAACCGTAGGAGTCTGAATATACTATCAGCAGTTCTTTAACATCATCAGCGTTTACATCCAAATAAGTGTAGGTAAGTACCTCATATTTATTGGGCTCATACATTCCAATCTCGCGAACGCCGGTATCACCGGGATATTCATCAAGCTCCCAGCTGTTATCACCGCATCTTGCATAAAGAGCATCCAAAACCGGCATATAATAAGAATCATAATCGATTTCAACTGTCTCAATAATCGGATCATCCACAGGCTCGGTGCTTACTTCAGAAATACTTACAGTCACGTCTTCACTGCTGTCGGTTTCCTCTGATACGATTCCCGATAAATGAGGCTTTGATACAGTGTTATCCGAGCCGCAGGCACTGAGCATCGCTGTAATCATTGACAAACATAACAAATAAACAAAAACTTTCTTTTTCATAAAATCATCCTCAATAAACAAAAAACATTACAAATTCATACTAAATAAAAACGGCTACTTTTCTTCTTCACTGCCAATGGAATCAAGATCGTAGGGAGTTGCCTGATATACATAGTAATTTAACCAGTTTGTATACAATAACTGGCCGGCGGACCTCCAATTTACTACAGGCTCCTTCGTGGGATCATCGTCCGGGAAATAGTTGCAGGGAACCTTTGGATTCATGCCCTTGGCTGAGTCTCTTTCATATTCGGCCTTTAGTGTATCTCTGTCATATTCCGCATGCAGGCCTACAAAAAATTTTCTTGAGTCAGTGGTCTTTACAATAGCTACCCCTGCCTCATCGGAATAAGACATAAGCTCAAGTTCCTTAACAGACTCAATTTTTTCTTTTGCAATTCCCATTGCACGTGAATGAGGTGCCCAGAACACATCATCAAAGCCCCTGAACAAAGGCGAATGAGGCTTACACACCACATGCTTATATACCCCTGAGAGTTTTTCCTCTCTGTCATATCTCTCTAGCCCGTAATAATAATACAAAGCTGCAAAGCATGCCCAGCAAAGATAGAAGGTACAGTGTACATGGGTCTCACACCAGTCAAATATTTCAGTCATTTCCTTCCAGTATGCCACATCCTCAAACTTTACATAGTCCAAAGGAGCGCCGGTAATAATCATTCCGTCAAACTTACGGTCCTTAACCTTATCAAAGGTAGTATAAAAAGACTCCAAATGACTGGCATCCACATGAGTAGGCGTGTAACTTGCGGTCTGAAGAAGCTCAACATTTACCTGAAGGGGACTGTTGGACAATTTTCTTAAAAGCTGGGTCTCTGTAATCTCCTTAGTGGGCATAAGGTTTAAAATAAGCACATTAAGCGGACGAATATCCTGATGCATAGCACGGAATTCGTCCATCACAAAAATATTTTCGCTTTCCAATATTTCAGCAGCCGGTAAATTACTTTTTATCTTAATGGGCATATCTAATATCTCTTTTCTCTCTATAATTATGATAATCTATTTCAAATACTGATTTACAAAATCCTCTTCGGTCATAATCGGAACATTCAGTTCCTTGGCCGTTTTATTTTTTGACGAGGTTGACATAATATCATTGTTTACCAGTATGAAGGTATTCTTTGAAACAGAGCCCGACACTTTTCCGCCACGGGCTTCAATTGCCTCTTTTAAGGCATTTCTGTTTTCGTATATTGAAAGAGAACCGGTGACAACAATAGTCTTTCCGTCAAGAGCTCCGCCTTCCGCTCTCTTCTCCTTTGTGATTATAATGTTTCCCCTCAATTCGTTCAATACCCTTAAATTATCGTGATTACTGAAATAATCCGCAACCGAACCGGCAATGACCTCTCCTATCTGGTCTATTGCTGCCAGTTCCTGGGCTGAAGCGCCAATTATATCGTCAAGTTCATCGTCGTAGGCTCTGGAAATGAGCTTTGCGGTTGCCAGGCCAACATTTTCAATGCCCAGCGAATAAAGAAGCTTTGCATTTGAAACAGTCTTTGCTTTCTCAATACTGTCCATCAGGTTTTCAAAGGATTTTTCACCGAACCCCTCCATTTCCACAATATCACTCCGATATTTTGAAAGGGTAAATAAATCGGCATATTCTTTAACAAAACCTCTTTGAATAAACTTTTCAAGGGTTGCTTCACTCAGCCCGTCCACATTAAAAGCATCCCTTGATACAAATAGAGAAAACTTCTTAATATTCTTAGCCGGACATTGTGCGTTGGTACAGTAAAGGCTGACAGCTTCCTTAACCGCCTTCTCCACAGTAGGCGCTCCACAGCAGGGACATACCGACGGAATTGTCAGACAGCCGCTTTTTGATATATTCTCGCTGATTTGCGGAATAATCATATTAGCCTTATAAACCTTTATCCGGTCGCCTATTCCAAGCTTAAGTTCTCGTAATACCGAAAGATTGTGAACGCTGGCACGGCTTACACTTGTACCCTCCAGTTCAACTGTTTCAAATATGGCAACAGGATTAATAAGTCCGGTTCTAGAAGGACTCCACTCTATATCAAGAAGTGTGGTTTCGGCAGTTTCATCCTGCCATTTAAAAGCAATGGCATCTCTTGGAAATTTAGCTGTTCTTCCAAGGCTTTTACCGTATGCAATATCGTCATAACAAAGCACCAAACCATCAGAAGGTATGGAGTAATCCGCCACCTTCCCTGCAAATACCTTTACGAAGTCAAATATTGTTTCTTTATTCACCAGATATCGTTC